>NZ_JACJSP010000008.1 GCF_014698235.1 Limnothrix sp. FACHB-406
AATGAGCGTAACATTGGTGTACTACTTTTTGATTGTTTGGGGTAAGAATTACATCTTCTTACCCCTTTTTTATAACCTGAATCTGTCATTCAACACTTCTGCAAAAGCTTGTGAACACAAACTTGTGAACTTGATCTTGAATAGTCAAAAGATTGCGCGATTAGCTTGCGCGATCGATTCGTCTATTCTTTGAAATTTGAAACTGCTCCCCCCATTGGTCGGGAGCCAGTTTCGCTTGCCCATTAACCCTAGTCAGGACTCAACCCAATGACAGCCTTGAATAGCTTGTTTGATGAATCTTTTTATCTGGCAGCCTATCCCGACGTGGCAGCGGCCGTTCGCAATCGTCAACAGGTCAGCGGTTTGCAACATTTCCTGAATTCAGGGATGCGGGAAGGGCGCACAGCCATCAGCCGGTTCTATAGCCAACCCGATCGGGAGTTGGCCTATCGTCAAGCCTATCCCGACGTGGATGCAGCCATTCGATCGGGTGGTTTGGCCTCCAGTTTGCAGCACTATTTCCAGTCAGGAGAATCGGAAGGCCGCAGCCTGTTTCCCCGCGCATTTGATGAGCAGTGGTATCGCAAACGGTTCTCGGATGTGAACAACGCTGTCGCCCAAAAAACCTTTACTTCCGGATTAGAACATTACGTGCGGTTTGGGCGGGGCGAACAGCGTGCCCCCTCAACCTTTTTTGACTTTGACTATTTTCAAGCCTATCCCGATGTGAAAGCAGCCAGGGACAACGGCGCAGCGTTTTTATCCGGCTGGGATCACTTCAATCAATCGGGCCGCATTGAAGGGCGAGTGGCCACATTTTCGGGAACCAAAGGTAATGATTTGGTGGTGGGCAATGGGGCCCTCGATACGCTCACGGGGGTAGAAATGGATGCGGGACGATGCTTTGCGGGTGGCACGTTAACCGGTGGACAATGCCGAGAATATCTCTCCTTAGGAGCCAATGAACTGGATACATTGACGGGCGGGCCCGGTGTGGATGCCTTTGAAGTGGGCCGCCAACTCACCACCCGATTTGGCATCAACTACAGCCCCTTTTACACCGCTGCTGGCAATTCAGATTTTGTGCGCATTCAGAATTTTGAACCGGGCAAGGATCGCTTAATTTTAGGAACTAAGCAGGGAGATCCTGGCTTTAATGTGTCAGGCACTGAATTTGTCAGCGCTCCGGATGGTGTTTATGTTTATGCCCGGTCTCCGTTTCTGACGGGTGGGGCTGACCTGATGGCGATCGTGGCAGGGGTTGATCTGGATGCTAGCGATGTGTTGGTCAGCACCACTTTCTTGGGTAGCTAGTTTGGAGAGCGGCTAGTTCGGGCTACCACTATCCTTGCAATTTCCTGGTTTCTTTTGGTCACTGGTTCCTCAGCGCTGATCGGGATTGAGTTCGGCCAGGCGATCGAGCAGGGGCTTGGTCATCCAGTTCAAGCCCACCTTAATTTGATGTTCTAGGGTGGGCATTCGGTACAAATACACCAGTCGCCGCAGGGCATAGGCCAGGGGCCCATCCAATTGCACCCCCAGGCCAGTGAGGGTGGCGCTGGTGTTGCCGAGGGCCAACATTTCGCCCAAATGCTGATATCGGAACGGCAGCAGGGGCCGATCGCACAAGGAAGCCCAAAGATTCCAACCCACATAGTCCCCCGCTTGCAGGGCCGCTTGGCCGGTGCTGGGCACGGGACTGCCTTGGGGATCGTTGGCATCGCGCATTTCGGCAATGTCCCCGAGGGCGAAAATTTCGGGATGGTCGATCGCCTGGAGGGTGGGTTCCACCAACAGTTGATCGCGACCATTTTTGGGCAGGGGCAACCCTCGAACCAGCTCAGGCACTCGATTCCCCACCGTCCAAATGGTCAGCTCCACGGGAATATCTTCTAGGCGGCCGCGATAGTCGAGCATGATGCGATCGGGGCCGATGTCGCGCACGCTGGTTTCCCAATCAATCCAAATACCGCGCTGTTCTAAGGCCTTGTCAGCCGCTTGGCGGTTAAAGTTGGGCGAATTGCGCAGAATTTGATCGCTTTGTTCAATCAGCCGCAACCGTCCTCGATCCTGAAGCCGATCGGCAAGTTTGCAAGCCAGTTCCACACCGCTGTAGCCGCCACCAACGACCGCCACTCGAATTTTGTCGCGATCGGTTGCTTCCAGGGCCCGCAGCCGATCTTCCAACCGATAGGCATCGGCGATCGACCGGAAGGGCAGGGCATGTTCCGCCGCGCCGGGGATCCAGTCCATCGGCGTTTCGCAGCCCAGGGCCAACACCAACCGATCGTAGGTCAAGGTTTGTGGTTGGCCGAAGACAGGGCTGAGGCTCACCTGCCGCTGTTGAAGGTCGATCGCCTCCACGGTTCCTTGCACAAACCGCACTTGGGTTCCGGCCAGCAACTCTGCAAAGGGCGGGGCCACCTCCCAAGATTGCAGCTCGCCGGTCATCAGCTCATACAGCAAGGGCAAAAACACGAATCGATCGCCCCGATCGGCCAACAGAATTTCCGGGCGATGATCCCCCCAATCCAAGCGATCAAGGCGGAGGGCCGCATACAAACCCCCAAAGCCCCCTCCCAAAATCACAATCCGTGGGCTAGTGCTGTGAGCGGTCATAGGCTGGCGAGAAATAGAACTTGAAAGCAAATAATCGATCAGCCCAAGGGCGCGATCGAGCCGGGCCATCCACAGCCCCCAACCCCTTCAGTGTAGAAAAGCTGTGGTCTTTTTGGGCGGTTCGCAGATCATTCGCCGTGCATTCGCAAATTACTCACCGTGCATTCGCAGATTATTCGCAGCCCATTCGTAGTGCGTTCGTAGCCCATTCGCCAAGCCAACGCCAGCCGATCGCCACAGCATCGTCAAACGGAGTTGCCATCCTGAAGGAGTTCAGCGCCTCAACACCCCTTAGCGCCTCAACACCATCAGCGCTCCAACACCATGCAGAAACTCCCTTCTCTCCAATTTTCGGGTCAACTGTTTTCGGCGGAAGCCCTGTTTCAGTGGATCGATCGCCTGTCCGATCGCCTGGGGCTGAGCCAGCCGCCCGTGGTCACCCGCGAACAGTTGCAAGCCTGCCCGCCCCAGAGCCTCGGCCGGGAATGGATTGAGTTAGTCACCCGCAATGGCTATCCCTTGCTCACCAGCGGCCCCCGTCGCAAGCAATTGCATGATGCGATCCATGTGCTGACCGGCTATGACACCGACGATTGGGGAGAATTGGAAGTGCAAGCGTTTCTGTTGGGCTGCAAATTCCGCCATCTCCATCTGCCGATCGTGGCGGGTCTGTTACGGCGATTGGGGCGATCGGGACAACTTACCGGCCCATGGCGCGATCGAGTCCGTGCGGCCTATCGTCGCGGCCAAGCGGCCGCCGACACCTTCGATCCTGACAACTGGCCCGCTGAATACCTGCTGGACATGCCCGTGGTCACTGTCCGCGAATGCTTGGGAATTCCCGCCCAATAGCCTCCTCTGGTGGCCTGGTTGGTTTGGTGATCTGGTTTTTAAGGAATAACGGCGATTTCGTTATCAGTCGTCAAGTCCCTCTCCCGACTTGGGAGAGGGATTTAGGGTGAGGGTTTTGATTGAGGCAAGAGGTCTAGTTTCTCAATGGAGACGGGGACTTCGCAGTTCCCGCGCCACCGCGATCGCCCAAATATTTTTCCAACAGAGCCACAATCTTTTCCTTGCGAGGCGGTTTGGGCAAAAAGTCCGTAGAACCAACCAACTTGGCCCGCACGCGATCGACCAGCCCATCTTGGCCCGTCAAAATTGTGACCGGCGTATCGCGAAACCCTTCCAAACGGCGAATCTGAGTACAAATCTCATACCCATTCACCACCGGCATATTCAAATCCAAAAAGATGAAATCCGGTCGGTGTTTGCGCAACAACGGAATCGCCTGCACCGGATCCTGCGTTGACACAAACCGATAACCCGCATGGGTCACAATATTTTCTAAAGACCGACAAATCACCATACTGTCATCAATGCAGGCCACCAGCGCTCCCGCCGTTGGTTCTAGCAAGCCCGAAAGGGGATTGGGTAAATCTGGCAAGCTCCGAAATTCCACCGCATTTTGTTGCAAGAAATAGCGCAAAATGCGAATGGCCACCATCGAAGATTGTTGCAGCTTAACGTCAATATCCCAAAAGGTTCGCTGACCATTAAACAGCGGCTGCAAACTATAAAAAGATGTGCTTTCCGTTTGTTCTTGAATTTTGGTATTCAAAGCCGACGAATCTTTCAACATCGGCGCACGATTGCTATAGTCCAAATCCAAACCCAGCAGTTGCCAGCGCTGCCAAAGTTGCTCTGCCACCTGCATCAAAGACTGGACTTCGCATTGTTCCAAAGTCACCTGGGATCCAGTGTCATGATCCAACAGGGGAAAGGGCTGCCAATTAAACTGCGGCTCCATCATGCTGGCCGCCGTAAAGAGCATTTCCTTGGCCGCCGTGCAAACAATATCGCGAGCTTGCTCTGGGTTAATTTCTTCGGCTTTCAGGCCACGGGCCAGGGTGAGCTGTTCCCAAAAACGCAATTCTGAGGGGCTGGCAAATTCAATCCGAATTCGGCTGGGGCGAAATTGCGGGCAACTGCGTTTGATGGCGCGGCTCCAGCGACGAACGCGGTGAATTTCGCAGGTGGGATAACCGAGTTTACCACGGTAAAACGGGAGCAACCAGGTGTGCTTGGTGTCGGTAAGCGACAGAACACCCGAGAGCTGCTTGGCATTGATCGTTGTCAGCAACGCCCTCAGTCTAGAAATCCCTGATGTTTGCCTCAACATCAACTCTGCGTATCCTCGTACCCTCAATAATTGGCAATGGCTGATTCAGGTGGGTGACGATCGCCCTCGATCTTTGACTTACCCCAAGCATAAATCGATCACTGCGGGCGATCGGTTGTCTGTGATCAGTTGTTAGCGATTGTCTGTTAGCGATTGTCAACGATCACTGGCGCGTGCTCGGTGGGCCTGTGACCAGTTGTTAGCGATCGGTGGTCGGTTACTGGTAAATCGGTTACTGGTGAATGGGTATCCGTGATCGTAGGCTTATTCGGCCGACCCGATCCGGGGGGTCACGGGTCGAATAATTGCTTTTTCGTTCGAAATCCGCAAAAGCCGGACTTTAAGCCACCAATTTTGCGACTAGGCGGAGACAACCTCAATAATGCCGAGTGGGCGAGCCTTGGAGGGGTTGGAAACCCGGTTGACTCGCGGCACAGCAGATGGATCACGAAGTTTGGCCGACTTTGACCATAGAAGATGGTTCAGACGATGGTGGGGTGATAGTTGCATCAACCCAACTTGGGTGCAACGATCGAGATCATCGATTCCACTGATCGGAGCAACTGGCGATCGGGGCGAATGGCTGAATGGCCGGTGAGGGTGGATAACGGCTGGGCGAATCAATCAGACTCATGCCAATCAGGCTCATGCCAATCAGGCTCATGGAAATCGGGCTAGTTCGGATCGAACTAGGTCAGAGCAGGCTAGTTCGGATCGAGCTAGGCAGATCGGGGCGTGGAAACAAGCCGTCCATCTTCAACGGAAACAAGGCGATCGGCAATATCAAGAATGCGATTGTCATGGGTCACCATCAAAATTGTGCAACCCTGCTGCTTGGCGAGACCTTGCATGAGGTTAACCACTTCCCGGCCAGATTGACTGTCGAGGGCGGCGGTTGGCTCGTCGGCCAACACAATTTTGGGATGGCTGGCAAGGGCGCGGGCGATCGCCACCCGTTGCTTTTGCCCACCGGATAAATCATCGGGATAGTAATCCGTGCGATGACCCAAACCCACAAGTCCTAGCATCTCGATCGCGCGCGATCGCATCTCCTGAACACTCCAACCCACATGCAGGGCCAAACTCATTTGCACGTTTTGGGCAGCGGTTAGACTGCGGTGCAAGTTGTGTGCTTGGAAGATATAGCCATTGTATCGTCGCGCCAAGACCAATTCTTCGGAGCTGGCCCCGTGGAGTTCTCGCCCCAACACGCTCAGGTGTCCTTCCTGGACGGAACGCAAACCGCCAATCAGCGTCAGCAGCGTGGTTTTGCCGGAACCGGAAGGGCCCGTCACCAACACAATTTCCCCGCGCCGAATTTGCAAATTAATCTCAAAGAGGACTTGTTTTTTCAGGTCTCCGTGACCAAACCAGTGATTGAGATTGGCAATTTCAATGGCCCAGTCGGCTTCGGGCACGCTGTCGATCGCTGTGTTCAGCCTGTCGATCGCTCCGTTTGGCTGTCCCGTGGCGGCTTGGTTGAGGATGGGGTGAGTCATGGTGGTTGATTTGCCTGTCTGAAATTGCCGCACGGGTTGCCGTGCCAGTTGCCGCGCGGGTTGCCGCACCTAGAACATGTCTGCCGGATCCGCCGATTGCAAACGCCGCGAGGCGATCACCCCCGACAAACAGCACATGACGAAGGTGACCATCAACACCAACAGCGCCCGCCCCAAGGTCATGAACATGGGCAAGTTGGTGGCATTACGGGTTAGGGCATATAACCCAGCGGACACGGCCAAGCTGGGCACAAACCCAACAATGGCCAAGATCAGCGCTTCTTCCAAAATCACGCCAATGAAATAGCGGTGGCGATAGCCCATGGCCTTGAGGGTGGCATATTCCCGAATGTGGTCGTTGACATCGGTGGAAAGCACTTGGTAAACGATGATTACGCCAATGCCAAACCCCAGGGCCACACCAAAGCTGAAGATGAACCCAATGGCGGTGTTTTTGGCCCAGTAGTCCTTTTCAAATTGCACAAATTCCGCTTTGGTCAGCACGTTCACATCGTTCGGCAAGGCGGCTTGCAATTGGGTGCGCACGGTGATGGGATCGGCTCCCGGTTCCAGGTAAATCAGGCCGATGCTGACGCTGCCAGGATCCCGCCGGGGAAAGGCCCGCAAAAAGTTGCGATCGCTGGTGAGAATGCTGCCGTCGGCGGCGAAGGACGCGCCCACTTTGTAAGTACCAATGACCTCAATTCGTTTGCGATCGAGGTCGGTCTGCACGGGTTGGCCCCGATCGAGCTGGGCAATGGTTTTTTGATATTCCCCCCGGGCTGCCCGATCGAACAGATAGCGATCTTGCAGCTTCAGATCATTTTGATGCTGTTGAATTTCCGGGAAATCAAAGGCCGGGCGATCGGGATTGGTTCCCAAAATCAGGATTTGTTTTTCCTTGCGGGTTTCGGGATTTTTCCAGTTGCTAATCGTGGCATAGAGGGGATCCGCATTGGCCACGCCGGGGATCGCTTCCGCTTGAAACAGACGACGACGGGCAAAGCTGGATAGGCCAATCAGGTTGCGGGCCTGGGCGCTGATCAACACCACATCGGCGGTGATGGCCCGGTTCAGCCGGGTATTGCTGTCATAAAGGGCATTTTGGAACCCCAGTTGCATAAAAATCGCCAAGTCCGCAAAGGCAATGCCCGCCAAGGCCGTCAGTAGCCGTCCCCGATCGTGCCGAAGCTGTAGCCAACCGAGGGGAATGCGACGTTGCAGGGCCGCAACCCAAGCGGGGGTCGTCTTGGTTTCGGGATTGGGGCGAGGTTGGGGGGCAGCTCCCAAGTCAGCCGTGCCGGGAGCCAGAGATTCAGGGGCTGAGTCGGCAGAGCGAGTGAGGCGATCGAGCATGATGGGCATCCATCCCGAAGGGTTCTCAGGCAGCGCGGGCAGCGATTGGGGCAACCCGGCTGCCAACGGTGAGCAAAAATTGCAGATCAGGGCGCACTAGGCAGCCCGATCGATCAAGACTGAGGCCAAAACTGGAGCTAGTATCGCGACAGGCTTAATACAGTGGGTCAAAGTTGCGGAGCCAGTCGTGGTAACAAGGGGCTTAAGCCCCTTGCTGCCTAACGATTTTGTAGCGATAACAGCCATGTAATTTAACCCAGCGAATTAAGACCGCCACGCTACTAAGGCTGGGGCAGGGATTTCAGGTCGATGGTGGCTTTTACTTGCAAATTGGTCAGATTGGCCACCCGCTGACCGTCGGTTGGCTCCAGCCGAATTCGCACTTCCACCACGCGCTCATCCAAATTGGCAGAGGGATCGATATCGCGGGTGGTTTGTTTGCGCACCTGCAACCCCGATCGCACCACCGATCCTCGCAGTTCACCGGAAAATGCATCACTCGTGATGGTGGCCGTTTGCCCCACGCGAACCTTCGGTGCATCGGTGTCATACACTTCCGCCACCACTTCCATGAATTGGGTTTGACCCAAATCGGCAATGCCTTGGCTACCCACCAATTCACCGGGCCGAGCATAGATTTTCAGCACCTGGCTATCTCGGGGAGCGCGAATGACGGCACGGTTGAGATCCGCCCGGGCCTGCTTGGCGGCGGCGATCGCAGCGGCCAGGTCTGCTTCGGCCACCCGCAAATCCGTGGGGCGCACCTCCGCAATTCGATCGAGAGTGGCCCGAGCGGCGGTGAGCTGAGCCACGCCCGTTGTCCGGATTCGATCGAGGCTGGCCTGGGCTTCCACCACTTTTTCTCGATAGGAAGCGTCGATTTGGGCCAAATTAGCCCGCGCTTCCACCAACCGAGCACGGGCCGTATCCAAGGTGGTGGTTTTGCTGTCCCGTTGGGAGGCAGAAATCGCCCCCGTGCCATAGAGGCTGGCATAGCGATCGGCTTCCACCTGAGCGTTGGCTAACTCCGCTTCCAAACGGGCGATCGTGGCCCGTTGGGCGGCCAGTTGAGTATCCCGTTCCGCCAGCAGTCGATCGAGCGTGGCCCGTTGGGAGCGCCAATCGCCATCCCGCTGGGCCCGCACACGATCGATCTCTGCCGACTGGGCATTCAGTTCGCCCCGTTTGGCCCCGGCTCGCACCCGATCGAGGGCCGCTTCCGCCGAATCCACCTGGCGATCGGCCCGTTCCACCGCCGCCGCCAACCGCTCCGCCTCATCCAAAACCGCCACCACCTGGCCCGCCCGCACCCGATCGCCCTCTTCCACCAACAGGCGGGCAATTCGCGAATCAGTGCTCGAGGGCGGAGCCGCCAGCGTAATCACCTCCCCCGCTGGCTCCAGTTGCCCCAGGGCCGTCACCACCGTTGGCGACGGCAAGGGCGTAACCACCGGGGCCGGAGTTTCCGCTGCCCGGCTGCGCAACAACACCGCTCCCCCACCCACCAAGACCACCGCTCCCAGGGCGATCGGAATCGTCGCTTGAGTCCATTGACGGGGATTGAGCAATTTCCAAGGAACCGGACTGGTCACGATGTCGCCCTCCGAATCTTGTGCAGCGAGCTGTGGAGTGAGAGAGGTATAGCAGGTAATCAAACTGAACTGTCTAGTTCAATTTTGAGTATAGCTAGACTAAACCGTTTAGTACAATAGGAATTAATGAGAAATTCATCCCCAGTCGTGATTTGCTGACTCAAACCCTCCAAACCCTTAACCACAGCGGTCTTTTGCTGCTCAAGACCACCTGATGCAATCCAAGGCGATCGCCCACTAACCTTTAATGACTGCCCAGGAGAGAGTTAAGGTTAAAACCTTGCGCAAGTGCCATGGGTTGGAACCCGTCAAAAATCAACGCACATCAGCCGTGAATCACCCGTGAATCACACGTGAATTAACGGTTACACCGCATCCATTCTGTCAATCAGTTCCGTCAATCATTAATCCTGTCAATTCTGGGCAGGAAGATCCTGGGCAGAGACCAGGGCAGCCCAGCCCCCCTTGTTCAATTCCGTTGCTACTTTGTAGGTGATGACCATGTTCGTTCCGGCTGCGCACCCGATCGCCCCCCTCAGCAAAAAACGCCAGATCCTGGACGGAGCCATGAAAACCTTCCTGGCCAAAGGTTATGCAGGCACGAGCATGGATCGCGTGGCGGCCACCGCAGGCGTTTCCAAAGCAACGGTTTACAGCCACTTCCAAAGCAAGGAAAGTCTCTTTGGGGCGCTGGTGGAAGAGCTGGCCCGCAGTAAGTTTCCGGAAATGTTTGACGAAACCCTCTTGGGGGCTGACCCACACCACTTTTTGCGGCATTTGGCCAATCTCTTCATTTTCAAGGTGGGCCAGGACGAAGGACATATGGCCTTCATTCGCCTGATCATGGCCGAGTCGGAGCGGTTCCCGGAGCTATCCGAACTGTTTATTCGGAATTTTTGCCAGCGCGGTTGCGAAGCCCTCACCAGCTACTTAGCAGCCCATCCGGAGCTAAAGATTGACGATCCAGAAGCAACCGCCCGCGTTTTTATTGGTGCTTTGGCCCACTTCAACATTACGCAAGAGATGCTGGGCGGTAAGCACTTGGTTCCCATGGATCCCCAGCGCGTCATTGATACATTACTGGCCATGATTTTGCGCAATCCCTAGCCGGTGGCTCCCCATTCCCCGCACTGGATCCATCGACAGGATTGATAGATTTTTTTTATAGATTTCATCAGGCCCCATTGGTTCAGAAATCCATCAACTCGATCGCCCCACTCGTGCAGATCGATCGCCTTGAGCTATCCAAACGCCGGGGATCGTGAATTGGCCGGGTTTCGCCGCCAGCCGCCAAAAAGTATTACCATTTTTTAACAGAGACTCAGTGTTTGGAGCACTGCGCGTTCTTCTTGGAAGGATTTCCCTCATTATTTCAATCATGACTATCGCCGCCTCTAATGCGATCTCAAATGGGATGGTTAATCCCAGTAGTTCAGCCACGGAAGACGAGGGCAAAGGGCTTTTAACCCGTCCCGATCGCAACACCCATGACGGACAACCTGCGCAAGTGCACCAGCCTCCAGCAGTCAGCAAGGATGACATGATGGACGCGGTACGGACGATTCTGTTAGGGGTTGGTGAAGATCCCGAGCGCGAAGGGCTGCTGAAAACCCCGCACCGGGTGGCGGAGGCCATGCGTTTCCTCACCAGCGGCTATGACATGTCGTTGGAAACATTGGTCAATGGGGCCATTTTTGATGAGGGCCACAATGAAATGGTTCTCGTTCGCGACATCAACTTCTTCAGTCTTTGCGAACACCATATGCTGCCCTTCATGGGCCGGGCCCATGTGGCTTACATTCCCAACCAAAAGGTGGTGGGCTTGAGCAAGTTGGCTCGGATTGTGGAAATGTATGCCCGTCGTTTGCAGGTGCAAGAACGCCTAACCCGTCAAGTGGCGGAAGCAATCCAAGAAGTCCTGGAGCCTCGGGGGGTGGCTGTGGTGATGGAGGGAACCCACATGTGCATGTCGATGCGTGGGGTACAAAAGCCGGGTTCCTGGACGGTGACCAGTGCCATGGTGGGTGTGTTCCAAGAAGACCAAAAAACCCGCGAAGAGTTTCTGAACCTGATTCGGCATCAGCCGTCGTTCTAGGTTTTAAGGCAGGGCACTGAGGATCTGATGACAGATCCTCGATCGTCTAAATCCTGCTGGTGCGAAGTCGTGAGGAGCCGGGGGTTAAATCCCTGTTTACCCGTTGCGAAATCGTGAGGGACAGGGGGCTTAAGCCCCTTGTCTGCAACTTGTCTAGAAGCTTTCTGCAACAGGTTTCTGGGGCGAATTTACTAGCGTCTTGGTCTATCGGCTGCTGTGCCCAATGAGCTGAGATCTGCGTCATTGCCCGATCGGGGGTAATTCTGGGGCCGTTGGGGGGAGCGTTTGGGCCAAGCAGTTGGCATCTAAGAGCAAGAGTCCCTCTTGGGATTGAGCTGCCAAGCATCGATCGACCCGTTGAGCCAGCGCCGATCGCTGGCCACGGGCTAACCAGCGCCGGGCCTCTCCGTAGGCGGGTTGGTATTGCCGTAACCAGTCATTATTTTCCAAATAGTCGCGATCGAACGCGCCCGGATCCAGTAACCAGTGAGTGGGTTGATATTGGGCGATCGCGGCTCGCAATAGGCTGAGATCAGGGCTGTATTGGGCCCGCAGCAAGGTTTCCACGCGCGATCGAAACTCGCGGTAATAGCCCCAGTGGTAGGGAATTGCAAATTCGGCCCCCACCAAAACGGATTTACCGGCAAAGGTGGGGATGTTGCTGGCTTCGCCGGAAAGGGTGGCAATGCGCGTGTTGTTTGGATAGTCAGCCAAAATTTCATAGAGATCCGGTGCCTGGCCGATCACGTAGTTCGCTTTCGGGAATCCGCGCACGGCCAACGGATAGGCAACTAACAGCCCGATCGCCCCGAGCGTGAGACCCCAAGCCAAAAGTCGCCGCTGTCCTTTGGCCCAAGTCCAAAGCCGATCGAGCAGCAACACCAACGCGATTCCTGTGGCGATCGCCAAAACCGCTCGCAGGCCATGTTGGGTGTAGCGACTGGGCAAGTGCAACCGAAACAGCAGCAGATGGGCTAGCCCAAAGCAACCGAAACTGGCCAGGGTCAACAACGGTAGAACTTCAATGCCCGATCGCACTTGAGACCAGAGGGGAAACCGATCGCGCCAGCGCCAAATCAGGGGCAAGCCCAACCCCAAAACCAGCAAAGGCGGCTCCAGGGGCGGTTGAATGCCACTGCGACCCGCCGACAGCCAAAAACGCCCAAAATCTTCATAGAAAAAGCGCGATCGCCCATTGGGTAAAAATTCTGGCAACTGACGTGCTTGATCCACGGTGATGGTGGGGCCAAAGGTAGAAGCATTGGCCGCAAAAGGCAGCAACACCGCCACACAAACCCCCAGCCCGATCGCCCAAATGCGCCAATGGGCCTCCCGCCGCCAGACCCCGATCGCTAAACGCAGGGTCAACATGGCCGCCGTCACCAAAACATAGTGGGGATAAAAACCCCCCAACAGCCCGATCGCCAAACACAGCCCCCAGGGCGATCGCTTCACCCAAGCCCACAGCACCATCAAAAACAGGGGATTCAAAAAAGCCCGCGCCGTGCCCGAAGCCAAATCGTCCTTCAGCCAAAGGTTTTGGAGAAACAGCAACGCCGCCACAAAACCGGCAAAGGGAACCGGCAAAATGGCTCGCGTGACGGCCCAAGCCAATCCCCCGATCGCGCCACTGAGAATTAACGGCCACCCCTTGGCCGCCGTCACCGCTCCCCAATCCATCACTTCCGGGAACCAGTAGATGGCTCGAAACCCCCAGGGGGCAACGGACTCAAAATAATCCGCAATCCAATCGCCCGGAAACGCATCCGGGTGACTTAGCCGCAGCATCCAGAACAAATGTTGCCGACCGTCATCGGCCACCACATAGGGATCCGCAAAGGCTTCCGGCAAGATAGCCAAGCCATAGCCCAAGCCGAACAGAATACTGGCAATCCACCAGAGCCGATCGACCCAACGGGCTGGCTCGGGGTCAATCAAAAGCTGTCGAAGCCGGGCGATCGCAGACATCATGGAGGTTTGGAAAAAGGGGCCAGGGTGTTGAACCGAATGTCGATCGCCATCAGTCATGGGTTCATCGATGAACCCATGAACAACAACCGAGAGCAACCCTAGCGCCAACTTCAGTGCAACGAAACAGAGGGTTAATCAACGGTTCTGTGCGGGTGGTTCTGTTGATTAGCCCATCTTGCCAGGCGATCGGCCCCTCGGGATCCTGCGTTTCCCCCCAGCACCACTGCCCCAGCAGTCATTCAGATCCCAGACATCTGGTTTAGGCTGGTAATGAGCGATCGCAAAACACCCTGTGAACCATGGGCTTCATTGACCCAAAAACGGATTTTGGCTTTAAGCGAATCTTCGCTTCTCCTAACAGCAGACCCATCTTGAAAAGCCTGCTCAATGCCCTCATTTATGATGGGCAACTGAGGATTCAGGATCTGGAAATTTTAGATCCCTACCAGCAACCGGAAATTCCCGATTTTAAGTTGAGCATTTTGGATGTGAAAGCTCAGCTTGATGATGGCTCCACCGTGATTATTGAAATGCAGGTGGCCAAGGTGGAAGCCTTTATACAGCGAATTTTGTATAACACCACCAAAGCCTATGCCAGCCAACTGGGACGGGGTAAGTATTATTGGGATTTGAGGCCCGTGATTGCCGTCACCATCACGGACTTTATCTTATTCGACGATCCAGAGGTGGATCAGTCCTTGCCCATTTCCCGGTTCAGCATTCTGAATGAAGAAACCCACGCCCTTTGCACCTCGCAATTGCGCTGGATTTTTGTGGAATTACCGAAATTTGGTAAGGATTTGGTGGACTTAGAAGGACTGGTCGATCGCTGGTTATTTTTCCTGCAACGGGCCGGGGAGTTACAACAGGCTCCTCCAGAATTGACCAGCGATCATGATTTACAGTCAGCCCTAGACATTGCCAACGAAAGTCAACTGTCTCCGGCGGAGTTGCGCTTTTTTGAGGCGGAACTCGATCGACTGCGCGTCATGCAAGGGCAAATTTTCAGCGCTCGGGACGAGGGTCTTGCGGAAGGACTAGCTGAAGGACGGGCCGAAGGGCTAGCGGCAGGGCGTGCTGAGGGGATCACCTTAGGTGCAAAGCAGCGAGAACTGGAAATTGCCCGCGAGCTGCTGAAAACGCTGGATCCGGAAACAGTCAGCCGGGTGACGGGCTTGTCGATCGAGCAAGTGCAGGATCTGGCCCAAGCTGATGATCCTTAAAATTGCGCCAAAATTGCGCCGGGTTCATTAAGACCACAACACCAACCCCAACGGGTCATGTCGCCCCCAGCAAACCAAGGACAAATCCCCAAAGGGCGAAACCCTTGCCTTATACTGCGATCAAACGCTCCCCGATCGCCCAAGAGCTAACGGGAGCAACGATTCGATCGGCTCTTTGAACCCACGCCGCAAACTACCATGCTGGAACTGTACCAATTTGAGTTGTCGGCTTACTGCGAGAAGGTGCGCCTTGCGCTGGACTACAAGAGCCTGGACTACCGCAAAGTTGAAGTGACTCCCGGAGTCGGGCAAATTGATGTTTTTCGGTTGTCGGGCCAGCGCCAAGTGCCCCTGCTGAAGGATGGCAACGAGGTGATTGCCGACTCAACCGCGATTTTGAACTATCTCGATCGCGCCTATCCCGATCGCCCCCTGTTGCCCCCCAATCCTGCCGAGCGGGCCTTGGCGACGGTGCTGGAAGCTTGGGCCGATGATTCGTTCTATGCCGATGCCCGCAAGGTTTTTCTGGCCACCCTGGGGCAAGATCCGGGCTACCGCACGGCCCTGTTGCCGGATGAAACGCCGGATCCGTTGAAGACCCTGGTGGGCTTCATTCCCGGTGAGGTTTTTGGGGTGATGGGAGCCGGTGTGGGTCTCACGCCGGAGGTGCTGAAAAAGGCTAAGGACAACCTCAGCCGCGCGATCGAAAGTCTATGTAGTCTTTTGGAAGCAAATCCCTACCTGACCGGCAGTCAACCCACCCTGGCCGATGTGGCGGTGGCGGCGGTGAGTGTGTTGGTGAAAATTCCCAGCACGCCCTACTTTGATGTGCCGATCGGGCTGCGTGGGCGCGGCATTCCGGGCATTGCTGACAACCCGGCCTATGCTCGCTTCTTTGACTGGCGCGATCAGTTCTATCGTGACTTTCGCACGCCCTTGACCGGTGCGGCCAGTGCCAGCTCCAGCAGCAATGCCGGGCCCACGACTATCTCGATCGACTAGGGCTTCAGAGCATGGTTCGATCGAGCATGATTCTGCCTGAAACAGCTCGATCGAACCCACTAAACCCCGATCGAACCCGATCAACCTTATCTCCACCCCTATGCCGACTGCTCACCGGGCCCGCCCCGATCGCCCTGCCCGATCGCCTCGATCCTCTCGATCGCGGGTGACGCTGCTGTCGTTGTGGCAATCGCGGCGGGCGGCCCGCAGTCGCAAGGTGTCTCCCCTGCCGCCCAAGCCGCCACTACCGAGGCCCATTCAGCGCCTGAAGCGAATTCAGCGTTGGTCAGCCATTGCGGCAATGGTTTCGATCGCCCTGGCCGTGTTGGTTTATGCCCAAACGGTGCAGTTGCAACAGGCTTGGACAATGGACTATCGCAAACTCCAAAGTCTTCAGCGCCAAGAACGAGATTTGCGCGTGGCCCTGGAGGTGTTGAAAGACAAGGTGGCCCGCCAAGCGACGGCGACCGACTCCACCTTGCAACCCCCCCCACCGAAACAACTGATTTTCCTGAAGCCCGCTAACACGACGGAAGCCACCGGCCGATCGCCCAACATGCCCGCAGCGTTGCCACCGGCCACGGGTGAGGGACAACAACCCACCGAACCTAAACCGATCGGCTACTAGACCTCTTGCGCGAATTGGCTAGAAGCCCTCATCCCCCAACCCCTTCTCCCAAGGAGGGCGAAGGGGAGCCAGAACCATTGTGTTACAGCAATCTTTGGGCTGGTGATCAAGTCCCTCTCCCGACTTGGGAGAGGGATTTAGGGTGAGGGTTTTGATTGATGCAAGAGGTCTATTGAACCGCCACTCGGGCTTAAGCTCGGCGGTAGCGCATTCCCGGCAAGTTTTCCACCAGGCCCAATAGCTCCAATTCCGTAAGGGCCGCCATCACGTTTCCAGGGCTGAGGCCGCTGGCCGCCACGATCGCATCCAGGGCCGTGGGGGTTGGGTCGATCGCCCGCAAAACAGCAGCCGGAGCCGGAGCCAAGTTTGGTGGTGGCGGCGTTGGGGCGACGGCCGGCTTGGCCGTTGGGGTTGGCCCAGGAGCAGCGGGCCCCGGAACGGGCGATCGGGCGGTTTCAATAACGGTGGCGGACTCCGCCCGATCGAGCTGGGGCAGGGCCCCCAAACAATCCAACAGATGGTTTTCGCTCAAAATGACCTGCGCCCCGCTGTTAATCAGCTTCAGGCAACCGGCCGAAAGGGGCATGTCCAATGACCCGGGCAACACATAAACATCTCGGCCATAGTCGGCCGCTTGATTCGCAGTGATCAATGCTCCCGATCGCTCGCCGCCTTCAATCACGATGGTTGCCCGAGCCAGCCCCGCCACAATTCGGTTGCGGCGTGGAAAGTGGGCGCGATCGGGCCCCGTGCCGCTGGGATATTCACTGAGGGCAAACCCGGAGCCGGGATAGTCAAACGTACCCACAATTCGACCATAGAGATCGCGGTTGCCCGTGGGATAGACCCGATCGACCCCGGTTCCCAAAACGGCAATGGTGCGCCCACCCGCCGCCAAACAAGCACGATGGCTTTCCGCATCTACGCCCTCCGCCAACCCAGAAACAATGCCAAACCCCGCTTGGGTGAGACAGGTGGTGAGCCGATTGGTCCATCGCTGGCCATAGTCCGACGGTTGGCGCGTGCCCACGATCGCCACCAGAGGTTGCGTTCCCTGAAGTTCCGCCGGGTGGGGTTGGCCTCGGTAATACAACAGAGCTGGGAAATCTGGCAACTCCCGCAGCAGTTGGGGATAGTCTGGATCGGCGGGAGTCCAAAACTGGGGATTTTTTTGAGTCCAATCGGCCAAGAGCTGCTCAGGGTCGATCGCCAATCGCCCGGCCAGGATTTTCGCCAGCCGTTGGGGGCCGATGCCTTCGATGGGGGTTAAGTCCCCGGGCGCTGCCTGCCAAGCGGCGGCTAAGGAACCAAAGTCCCGCTGGAGACGCTGCAAGAGCACGGGGCCCACATCCGAAACCCGCGACCAGGCCAACCAGGCGGCTCGCTCCGTGGAAGGTGCAGTGGGGTGCGATCGGGACAGATTCAAAACAGATTCAAATTAGGAGGGCTAATTAACCGTGAACAGATTTAGTATCAACCGATTGGTATCATAGGGGGGCTATCGCGTCGTGTTCGATCGGGGCTGCCTTAGCCAAGCGTTCGATCGCGATTCGACAGTGCCCCTGTGGGCCCCCGTCGGCACTGAGTCACCGTTGGCAACTTCGCTATCGCGTTGGCCTTTGCCCCGGCTTTCCCCACAACTTGGCTGCCCAAGCCTCTTTCCTCGTTCGGAGCAATACAAATGCTGGCGCTTAAAATCACTGTATACGTTGTTGTCTCGTTCTTCATTGGCCTGTTTGTGTTTGGTTTTCTGTCCAACGACCCGGCCCGGAACCCCAACCGTCGCGATTTTGAATAAACCTGGGCTGGATTTTGGAATGCCATCGCTAGCCATCGATGGGTTGTCCATCGGCGCGATCGCAATTCCGAGCTTCAATCCTGCTCCTTGTGTTGATGATGAAACTCAGCGATAGCGACCAGTTTGCTACGCTGAGTTTTTGTGTGTGGCAGCAAGGATCCCAATGGCGGCATCTCTTGCCATATCCCCAGTACAATGACCACGCAAGCACGCTCACCCAAGGGATTGTTTGGGGCTGAGTAGTGGCCGGCTGGATGGTTTACTTGCGATCGAGATCCGGCTCGATGGTGTGGTTGATTGTCGTGATTTTTTGCCCATTGGACGACTGATTTATGCCCTACCCGGTGCTACCGCCCGAGATGCCGCCGCTAGTCCAGGACGTGGCTGTAACGCGGGAAACTGAGCCGACGGCCGCCGAGGGCGATCGCCCCCCTGAGCCAAATTCAACCGCCCCCGCGTCGGTTCCCCTGCGCCGGTTAGGATCTCTGCCGCCTCGGCCGGCTCGCAGCTTGCGGCCCGGATCCTTGCGAGATTTTCGGCAACAGCACCGCCAAGACCGACGGGCCGCCGACCAATTGGGGCCGAATCGGGCCTTGATTCATATCGATCGACAAGTGGATCCGCCCAACCGACAAAACCCGCCCCGCCCACAGGCCGAAGAGCGAACAACTGCCACCAGTAACGGAAAGAACCCGCCGGCTGGATTGCCGCCACTGCGTCGCTGGGCAAGACCCACTCGCGATCAAACAACGCCCCCCCAATTAACCCAGTCCACCGATCGACCGTCAGCCGCCAATCCTGGCCGACTCGGGGGATCCACAGCGGTCGGATCCACAACAGTTGGATCCACAACTGAGGGATCTACAACTGAGGGAGCAACGGTCTACGCCGCTCAGGATCCAACGAACCAACCCAATGCTCAAGGCGCTGGGCAACAGCTCCGGGCAGACAATCCCGATGAGGATCCCCTGCGGAATGTGCCGCCCCTGTTTCCTCGGGAAGGGCCAGGGCCGGTGACCGAACCACCCAATGGAACCGAGGGGCCGGAGATACCGCCTCCCGAGCCAGCCACGGGCGATCCACCGTTCCCGCCGCGATCGAGCGATCAACCCCCATCCCCCACGGATCCGCAGCCGACGGAGCGACCGATCGACCCCGATCGACCGCCCCAACCGGTGAATGCGGGCGACCCCAACAATTCACCGAACCGAACCGATCGCCCCGGTGGCGGCCGGCCCCCGCGGCCAGAGTTGCCCAATTTGCCCCCCGGCGCGATCGGGGCGATTGAGGTAACGGCCGATCGGCAGGAATTTGACTCGGTTCGGCAAATTTTCATCGCGATCGGCAACGTCACCATGCGTTACCAAGGAGCCGTGATCAATGCCGATCGACTCCAGGTCAGCCTTGACAATCGAATTGCCCTCGCAGAAGGCAACGTAGCCCTCACCCGTGGCCAGCAGGTGATTCGGGGTGCAAGGATGGAATACAACCTGGTGCAGGGGGATGGTTCCCTGTTTGAGAGCTACGGCGAAATTTTCCAGCCCACCACTGGCGAAGACTTTGCCCCGGCAGAGGTGATCACCGCCGGGCCCTATAATCCCGCCCTCGATCGCCCCTTGAGCGATCGCATTTCGGCCAATGAGCCGCTGCGGGATGTGCGACAAACGGGTCAATTTGGGCTGCAAGTGGGCACGGGCAATTTTGGGCTATTGGATCCGCCGCCGGGCCAGGTGGGCGAGGTGCAAAACTTCCGCTTCCAGGCCGATCGGGTCGATTTTGACCCCAATGGCTGGGTGGCCCAAAACGTGCGGATCACCAATGATCCCTTCTCGCCCCCGGAAACGGAAATTCGGGCCGATCGGGCCCGGCTGCGGCGCTTGTCACCCTTGCGGGATGAGCTAATTGCCGATCGCCCCCGGGTGGTGTTTGACAATCGCTTCACCCTGCCCCTGTTGGTGCGCCGAACGGTGATCGATCGCCGGGAACGGCCGCCCCAGCCCTTTGAAATTCGCTACGACGGTGAAGATCGAGGCGGGCTATACATTCAACGGCAATTCGATGTAATTCGCACGCCCCGAGTTCGTCTGCGGGTCACACCTCAATACCTGATCCAGCGGGCCCTATTTGACGAACAAGCCAACGGGCCGATCGGGCTGGATGTGTTGGGTTTGCAGGCTCGACTGACGGCGCAACTGTCCCCCACCACTTCTCTGCTGGGTGTGGTGCGGGCCGTGACGCTCGATCCTGATCGCTTTGAAGATGACTTCCGAGGCAGCGTTCGGCTTAATCAAATCATCCCCACCGGTTGGGGCCCCCACTCCCTCACCCTGGAATATAGCTATCGCGATCGGTTGTTTAACGGTTCCTTTGGGTTCCGCACCGTGCAACGCAGCATCGGGGCCGTTTTTGCCTCGCCCCAAATCCGGATCGGCAACACCGGCTTCATTGCCAACTACCAATTGGGCTACCAAAACATCAATGCCCAATCGGACTTTGCTGATCTGATTGATGAACCCAGCCGCAACACGGACGATCGAATCACCCTCGATCGCACCCAAATGGCCATTGCAGTGGCCCGCCCGATCGTCCTGTGGCGTGGCGAAGCCTTGCCGGCCACACCCGAAGCCGGCCTGCGCTACAGTCCCGTGGCCCTGCGGCCGAGCATTGTGCTGGTTCCTCGCTTGCAAATGGTTTGGCAAAACTACAGCAGCGGCGACTATCAAAATGTGCTCACCGGCTCGATCGTCCTCCAGGGACAGTTGGGCCATTTTTCCCGTCCTTGGCTAGACTACACAGCCTTCACCTTGGGCTACATCGAAAACTGGCGGCATGGTTCCTCACCGTTCCTGTTCGATCGCGTCGGGGATGCGCGGGTGGTGGTCGTTGGCCTCACTCAGCAAATTTATGGCCCCTTCCGGGTTGGCTTCCAGCAGGTCTACAACGTTGATACGGGCGAACGGATCGACAGTAACTACACCCTGGAATATAGCCGCCGCACCTACGGTCTGCTGTTGCGCGTTGATCCAGAGCGCCAATCCGGCTCCCTGCAACTGCGGATCACGGATTTCAACTGGACGGGCAGCGGTCAGGAATTTGGTGATATCTAGGCCCAATCGATCGATATGGCCTGATCACCTTCACCTCCAGCCTTGATCTAAAACGATCGGCAAGTCATGAAACAGATGCCATAAAGCGATTAACAGGTGGGCATTGCCCATCCCACCGGCCGCTCAAACCTTGCTCTTAAATGGGCAGGTTGGCTCTGGGATCAAACGACTCGATCGCCCGTAATTGTTCATACAACGCCAACTCATCAGTGCTCAATTGGATTGGCGTAGCGATTTGGATTTCCACAATTTGATCGCCCCGGCGATCGCGGTTGATCGGATAGCCCTTATTCGACAGACGCAGCCGCTGGCCGTGGCGCACCCCGCGCGGCAGGTTCATCTTCACCATCCCATCCAAGGTCGGTACTTCGATCGCGCTGCCCAGCACCGCCTCGCTGGGGGTGACTGGTACTTCGCAATAGAGATCGACCCCCTCCAGCCGGAAAAAGTCGTGGGGGGCGACGGTGATTTTCAAGAACAAATCACCGCCATTAATTCCCTGATTTTTGAGGCGGATCCGCTGGCCAGTCACCAACCCTGGCGGCATGTTCACCTCCAGCGATCGGCCGTCTTCTAGTCGAATTCGTTCCCGGCCGCCACTGAAGGCCTTTTCCAGGGGAATGGTTAACCGTGCTTCCGCATCCCGGGCAACCGGTGGCTTTACGGTATAGGCCGTGCGGGTTGTGCCGGGCCGGTAGTAATCTCGATTGCCCGGTTGAGGTGGGGCCGTCGGTTCGCCGCGTCGATTCAACAGCCGATCGACAAAGCTATTGAAGTCAATAAACTCGCTGTAGTCCAGGTTGTCGGCCACCCGAGATTCGGAGCGATCCCCCCAGGTGCGTCCTGCCGCTGCCCGCCGGGCATTTTGGAATCCCTTCTGTTTCCAAAACTTGCTGTATTCGTCGTATTGGGCCCGCTTGGTTGTGTCCGAAAGTACCTCGTAGGCTTCGCCAATGTCCTTGAATCGCTCTTCGGCTTCCTTGTTTCCGGGGTTCAGGTCGGGGTGATATTGCCGAGCCAGTCGCCGGAAGGCCCGTTTAATTTCGTCGCCGCTGGCCTCTTTGGCAACACCGAGAATTGCGTAGTAGTTGCGGAAGTTTTGCATTCGGGGAGGTCAAGTTCAAACGGCTGCGATCGCGATCGGCGCTTCGGCTTTCCAGCTTACCGCGATGGGCCCTTAGGCGTTCGATCGGCTAACCGATCCGGTCGATTGGCAGCGCGATCAGCCAGCTTCGGCCATCTAACGACCGGCCGCAGATTGCGATCGCCCAACCATTCCAAACGCGATCGGCAGCAGGTGACCAGAGCCGGATCAGGAGCATCATGGATCAACCTACATGTCTGAATCCATGTCTTGATCAGAGATGCCCGCTGACCCCGGAAGATCGCCCCTCAGCTATAGTGAGGGGATGGAGCCAATCACGGCGCGATCGCCCGTCCGGCTCGGATTTTTGACTTGTTATTTGCTGATTAAACCCATCATGGCCGCAAAACCCGCTGCTCCCTCCTTTTCCATGGAGGACTTCATGGCTGCCCTCGACGAAAAAACCGTCTCTTTTGAGGCGGGGCAACGGGTCAAGGGCAAACCCTTTGAGTACGCCAACGACGGGGTTTATGTAGACATTGGCGGCAAATCCGCTGCGTTTTTGCCGGTGCGCGAAGCCGCCATGCGCGAACCCTCGGGCGCTGAGGAACTGCAAAACCTGTTGCCGCCCAATGTGGAGCGCGAGTTCATTGTGCTCAAGGAAGCCAACGCAGATGGTCAGGTGACCATTTCGATTCGACAAATGGTGTTGGATCAGGCCTGGAAAGAGTTGGCCAAGGCCCAAGAGGAAAAACAGGCGATCGCCGCGCGTGTGAATGGGGTCAACAAAGGCGGCGTAACGGCGGCCGTGATGGGCTTGCGGGGGTTCATTCCCCGATCGCACCTGGTGGAACGGGAGGATTTGGACTCGTTGGTGGGCCAAACCTTGACCGTCGTGCCGATCGAGGTGAACCGCAATGCCAAAAAACTGGTGCTCTCGAACCGGGAAGCGGCCAAGGTCGGCCTGATGGCACGCCTGAAGGTGAACCAACTCATTGAAGGTAAAATCACCGGGATTCGCCCCTTTGGCGTGTTTGTGAGCTTTGAGGGCAACACAGGGCTGCTGCATGTCAAGCAAATGAGCCAAGCCCATGTGGCCTCGATCGAGGATCTGTTCAGCCAGGGCGAAAGGATCCGGGCCGTGATTATGGAAATTGATGAGTGGAAGGGACGGATCGCCCTTTCAACAGCGGTGCTGGAAAATCATCGGGGCGAAATGTTGGAAAACAAGGCCACGGTGATGACCGAGGCGATCGCCCGTCATGCCCAGCTTTATCCCCACTGGGACGCAGAGCCGGAGCCGATCGCGGAGTCCAGCCCGGAGCCAACCGAGCAGCCCACCGCCCCGGAAGCCGCAGAATCGATCGCACCGACTGACTCAACCGAGTCAAGCGAATCAAGCGAATCAAGCGAATCAACCGCAGCCCAGGCCAGCCCCGAGGCGATCGCCCCGGAAACACCAGACAACCCGGCAGCAGCGGAACCCGCCGCCAAGCCAGAACCGGCCCCTGCGCCCAAGGCTCCGATCCGGCTGGTGGATTTGAAACCGAAACCTAGCCGCGCTCCTGAATCGGACGCATAGCCCCTATGATCCCGATCGCCCTGGTCTTGGCCCTTTGCCTGGAATGGGCGATCGCCCCGGCGGCGATCGCGGGTTTGCCTCCTAGCCCACTCGCCCAAGCCACCCCGAACCAACCGGCAGAAATTCGGAGCGATCGGCTGGGGTTCAATGGCCTGCGCTTGGGCGACAATCCCCAGCGGGTGCGGGCCAGACTGGGCCGGCCCCAACGCACCCAAAACCAGCCCCCTGGCAACTATGACCGCTACGAGGCTTGGTATTACCCCAACCTGATTTTGGGCTTTGGTGATGGAGCGTTGGCCATGATCACGACGACGCGACCTAACTGGGGCACGGCTGAAGGGGTACGGGTGGGCGATCGCTCCAGCCGCATCCTGGCCATTTATGGAGAACCCAATTGGCGCGATTCCGATCGCTGGGGCTACCTGACCGATGACGGGGCTTTTTTGACCTTGCGCCTACGGGGCGATCGGATCGTGGAAATTCTCTGCGGTTGGCTGCCCGATTAAGTTGGCTGCCCAATTTAAGTTGATTGCCCAATGTTTAAGTTGGTTGCCCAATTCATGATTCAGCACCCATGAGCAACCATGGCTAAAAAGCAAAAATTTCCGCATCTCTTGGGTTCCAAGTGGACGGCCCGCCAGCGCACCTTCGGCTGGCGACATTTCCAGGTGAACAATCGCAAAAACGAGGGCGATCGAGTCTATGCGGAACTGGTGGCCTCCTGCGATCCCAATGCGCGGTTTTGGATTGATGCGCGCAATCTCAAAAACCGTGACCTGTGGGCAGCGGGCTGGCAAACCCTCGAAGAAATTGAAATTCTGGCAGCGGTCGATCGGGGCGATGACCTGAGCGAAGAAGTGGAAGTGCTGCACCCGGACGCGCTGTGATGCCCAGGCCCTAGCTGCTACTTGGAAGGGCTATGGGGCTAGGGCCGATCGTCATCTCCTAGGATCAGTTGATTTTCCATGCACAACCGTCGTAACAGGGGGCTTGAGCATCTTGTCCCCCGCTCGATCGATCAACGGTTGTATTAGGGTGGTGGGAATAAAGATCAACGGAGAGGGTGGGATTCGAACCCACGGAACCTTGCGGCTCACTCGATTTCAAGTCGAGCGCATTCGACCACTCTGCCACCTCTCCCGGTAAGCCCTGTTATTTTACCCCTGTCGGCGCAAAATCGACCCCTGATTCTGAGATTTGCCACCCAGTCAGCGGAATTTGAAACTGCTGCGGGGCTGCGATCGCGGCCAAATCTGCCCGGAACTGCACCACGGGGCCAATGATGGCGATCGCCGGGGCAGAAAATCCCGTTTCGGTCACTCGATCGCACACCGTTTCTAAGGTGGCCACCAATTCCGCCTGTTCAGGACGGGTTCCCCACCGAATCAGCGCCACGGGATCGGTGGGCGATCGCCCCGCTGAAATCAAGGCGGGCACAATCTGGTTCAGGTTATGCACGCCCATATAGATCACGATCGTTTCAGCACTTTGGGCGATCGCCGACCAATTCACCTGGGGGCGATATTTCCCCGCCGACTCGTGCCCCGTCACAAACACCACCGATGAGCTGTAGTCGCGATGGGTTAAGGGAATGCCCGCATAGGCCGGCGCAGCGATGCCAGCCGTCACGCCCGGCACCACCTCCACCGGCACACCCGATCGCAACAGATCTTGCATTTCCTCGCCCCCTCGGCCAAACACAAAGGGATCGCCCCCTTTCAGCCGAACCACGATCGCCGCTGTCTGGGCTTTTTCAATCAGTAATTGGGTGGTTTCTGCTTGCAACTTTGAGTGGCGGCCCCGGCGTTTTCCCGCGTCAATTCGTTCCGCCTGGGGATTAATCATGGCCAGAATCGGGGCACTCACCAACGCATCGTAAACCACCACATCGGCCAATTCGAGCAATGTCTTTCCCTTCAGGGTCAGCAAGCCCGGATCGCCAGGCCCCGCCCCCACCAAATAAACCTTCCCGATCGGCTGGGGAGTCGCAAAGTCGGTCATGAATGAGAACTACCGGAACGTTCGAGATATTGATCTTAAAGGATGCCTGAGCAGTATTTCGGGGAGCAATGTTTGGGGTCATGGGCTACCGACATCGCCCAACTGTGCCTATTGGGGTTTGCATTTACCCGCACGAATCAGCCCCACGCGCTTGGCGATCGCCTCCGCCAGCTCACCATAGGGGCCCCACCGATCGCCCGTTGGATGGGGATTGGGCAAATCGGCCAGGCGATCGCTCGGGACAATTTCGCAGCGATCGTCTGCACAGCGCACAATATAGAATCCCGGGACTTCCATCAACGCCTTCAATCTGTTGATTAACCCTAATTACCGAAGTTGCCGATCAACCAATTAATTAATCAATCACCCAATTAATTAATCAACCAGCCAATTAATTAATTAATTACCCAATTGAGCAATCACCGAGCCGATCGCCCGTTGATGAACAGCAGCTTGCTTCCTCAAAGATCTAATCAGCTATCGGGGAGCAGTCGCAGCACTGGCTCCAGCATTTTCACCGTCCTTCAGCTTGGCAATTTCCCCTTGCAATACTTCCAAAGCCTTCGCGTATTGGGCATCTTCTAGCGTGCCAATTTTGTCGCGGTTTTCACTCAGAAACTCCCGTTGTTGATCGGTCAATTCCACCTTGATATCGGGATCGATCCCGTGTTTGTTGATGTCGCGACCGCTGGGAGTCAAATATTTAGCCACCGTCACCGCCATTCCGGAACCATCGCCCAGGTTCCGAACTGACTGCACCAACCCTTTCCCAAAGGTTTTTGTACCAATCAAAACGGCGCGTTGATTGTCCTGCAAAGCTCCAGACAGAATTTCACTGGCACTGGCAGACCCCCCATCCACCAAAACCACGAGGGGTTTGTTCGTGAGGGCGGTGCGGTTGGCCTGTTGGCGATCGGTCTCGCCGTTGCGATCGACCGTAGACACGATCGCCCCCTCATTCATCCACATCCGCGCGATGTCAATGCTGGCATACAGCAAGCCGCCGGGATTGGAGCGTAAATCCAACACATAGCCAGAAACGTTTTGGGATTCTAGCTTTTGGATGGCTTCGCGCATTTCCGTGGCGGCGTTGGCGCTGAATTGGGTCAGGCGAATGTAGCCGATCGGGGCTGTGCCGTCCTTGGGCCGCTCGCTGAAACTCACCGGATGCAGCTCAATACGGGCCCGCTCGATCGTGTAAGTCATGGTGCGATCGCCCCGTTGCAGGGTCAACACCACCGTGGTTCCCACCGGGCCGCGAATCAGCTTCACGGCTTGGTTAATATCCATCCCCTTGGTGGATTTGCCGTCAATGCTCAGGATTTTATCCTTCGACAAAATGCCCGCCTTGGCCGCCGGGGAGCCATCGATCGGGGAAACAACGACCAATTCCTTGGTTTTCTTGTCTTCACCCAACTGCAATCCCACCCCCGTCAGTTCACCGGAGGTGTCGATTTGCATGTTGCGGAATTCATCGGGATCCATGAAGCGAGTGTAAGGATCGCCGAGTTTTTCCAGCATTTCCCGAATCGCTTTGTAGGCCGCTTCGGGTTGGGTATAGTCGCGGTTCAAATAATCTTGGCGCACCGCTTGCCAGTCCACCTGGTTGAAGGTGCCATCCACATAGAGCCGATCGACAATTTGCCAAACCTCGTCGATCACTTCCTTCGGGTTTTCTTGGAAGAAAGCATGACCTTGCGAAAGGTGAATGCCCGCGCCTGTCAGAGTCACAGCAGCCACCGTTGTGGCCGCCGCACCTAAAACGAGCTTGCTATTCGCGATCGGCATAAGGCTCTAGTTCATCATTCGCGCGTCTCATTCTCATCATAGTGTTTTGCCGGGGCGATGGCGATTGGCAAGGCAATTAGGACATCACTTGATTGAACAGGCTGCCCAGGGCGATCGCTTGGGCCCGGGGCATTTGGCCATAGCTGAATCGGTAGGGAATTTTTGACCCCAACAGCGGCCGCATGGTTTCTAGCAGGTAAGGACTGCCGTATAAAATCACGCCCGCTAATTGGTGGGATTCTTGAAGGGCTTTCAGCCAAGCGATCGCCCCTTGGGTGAGGTTGGCGCTGCCTCGGAAGGGATTGCCCCGGGCAAAAATTTGCAAAAGGGTGGGTTGCTGGGCCGCCAGGGAACCGATCGCCCCGAAGTCCACCGGGCTGTAGCTGTCCACAATTTGCAGTTGCCCGATGCCCCACTGGCGCGGCCAGGCGATCGCTGGGACAAATTGCCCCAGGAAGTCACTGGCGATCGCGTCATCCACCACAATCAAATTGCGGGCGATCGGGCGCTGGGTTGGCGTATCGGCCGGGGAGTCGATCGCCGCTTCGGGGGTCAGCTCCGCCAAAGTGCCCAAATTTTCCAAGGCTTCCTGGGCCAAGGTGCGATCGGACGTTTCGGGTGTCTCGGGCGATCGGGGCAGGGCCAACACCCCATTACCGCCGCCCAAACTGCCCTCCAAAATGGCCGTCACGGTGGCTTGGTGCTGAGGCTGGCCCAGTTGTCCCCGCAGGTCGATCGCGCTGGGGGGAGCATCGGCCGCCTGTCGATCGGCCGCCTGAAAAACCTTGCCCTTGGCTTGCCAAATCCGCGCCACCGATTCCCGAATCCGCTCCGGGGAAATGCGTCCCGCCTCCACAGCCTGGGCCACGGCCTCGATCGCCCCCGGGGGATCCACCGGCATCAACAAAATATCGGCCCCCGCTTCCACGGCCATCACGGGCGCTTCGTTGGCCCCATAGTGCCGAGCGATCGCCCCCATCACCAGCGCATCGGTCACAATTAGCCCCCCAAAGCCCAAGTCTTGCCGCAGCAACTGGGTCAAAATCGATCGCGACAGGGTGGCGGGCAGTTGGGCATCAAGGGCGGGAATTTGCAAATGGGCACTCATCACCGCATCCACACCGGCCTTGATCGCCGCCCTAAAGGGAGGCAGCTCGATCGCGTTCAATCGTGGGCGATCGTGGGGAATCACCGGCAGAGACAAATGGGAATCGATCGCCGTGTCGCCATGGCCGGGAAAATGCTTGGCCGCCGTCAAAATCGGGAATTGGTGGGCCCCGGCGATGAAGGCCGCGGCCAGTTGCCCGACCAATTGCGGATCGTCCCCAAACGATCGCACATTAATCACCGGATTAGCGGGGTTGTTATTCACATCCACCACCGGCCCCAGCAACCAATTCAGCCCGATCGCTTGGGCTTCCGCTGCCGTCATGGCTCCCAAGTTGTGGGCCAAGGTCAGCGCTTGGGGTAAGTCCTGCTGTGCCAACGCGCCGAGGGCCATCAGGGGCGGCCCTTGGGTGGCTCCCCCAAACCGCTGCCCCACGCCCTCTTCAATATCCGCCGCAATCAGCAGAGGCACGGGGGCCCACCGTTGAAACTCATGGGTGCGCAGCGCCACCTCGGCCGCGCCCCCACCCAGCAGAATCACGCCCCCCACGCCCAACCCCTGGATCCAAGATTCCAGCACCGAGGCGATCGGCTCCCAAGCGGGATAGCGAATTTGGGCATCAAACAGAAAGCCCGAAGCCCGCACAACAACCATTTGGGCAATCTGTTGGCGCAGGGTCAGGCGATCGAGGTCAGGCAAGGGGAACGGGGCCGAAACAGTCATGGCAGCAACTCTAGGCAACTTCTCGCGATTCCTGGTGGAACCATAACCAACAACGGGACTCTACGGCGAAATTCCTGATTGCCACGATCGTTAACAAACCCGACTTAACCGCCTCTCAAGGCAGGTCGATCGCCCCCATAGCCTCAAGGGCTTTCCACAACACCGCCACCCCCACTTGTTCCGATACCGCTTGGGGATCGAACTTGCCATCGGCCACGTATTTTCCCGCTTGATAGTGATTGCTCCCGCTCCACAGATAGGGCGTGAGCACCGTGGGGCGATAGAGCCGATAGCCAAAGCCGTTGAACCGTTCGGCTCGCCACAGCCAAGCCCCCAAGGAACGATCCTTCACGCGCGGGCCGTCAAACTCCTTGAGGGTGAGGGCATCGATCGCGCTGTCTTCCCAAGTTTTGAAGGGGCCCCGCCCGATCGGCTCGATCGTGGTGCGCTGGCTGAGGGGTTGCCCGTTGTGTAAATGGCAGCGAAAGTCACAGGTGGACTCTAGGTTGTGAATCGCCGCCACAAACCACCAGGGCACTTGGATCGCAGTCTCAATGGCCCCATAGCGCGATCGAAACTTCAAAGCGCGATCGGCTGCTTGCTTGGCCCTGGCTTGCCAGTTGGAGCGGATTTGGCAAGTTTCCCAGAGGCGATCGTATTCAGGCTTGAGATCCGGAAGGCGGGTGGAGGAAACCATCGCGAGGACAACGACAGGCGTTGCAATCTCTCTGCTAAGTCCACGATAACGCTGGACGGAGATGAGGGCGCTGGGTTGGGGGAAATTGTTAATGCTGTTTGAGCGTATTGAGCGTATTGTCTGAGCGTACCGATTGATTACGGCAATTGATCACGGCATTAGAGCTAATTTATAAAGAGAAGCTAAAGCAGACTTGGTAGCTCTAAATCCGGTTTTAGGCTAGACCTAACCGAAGCATCACCCAGCTCATGAGTCGTCTCCCGGTCATTGCCAATCCTACCCGCAAAGCCTATCCCAGTGATTTGAGCGATGATGAGTGGGTGCTCCTTCAGCCGCTGCTGCCCGCTCCTAAAGGCTTTGGACATCCGATAGAAGTTGATTTCCGAGAAATCCTCAATGGCATCTTTTACGTCCAGCGCACTGGCTGCCAGTGGGAAATGCTGCCCCACGATTTACCCCCTTACAGCACGGTCTACCATTACTTCCAGAAATGGCAACGAAAAGGAATTTGGCAGCAAATGCATGACCAGATTCGAGAGCAACTGCGGAACAAATTAGGTCGTTCAGAGCAATCTAGTGTCAGTATCGGTGACTCTCAGTCGGTGAAAACCACGGAAAAAAGGGGGTGGTCTACGGCTTCGATGGTGGCAAAAAGGTTAAGGGACGTAAACGCCACATTATCGTTGACTCGCAAGGGTTCCTAATGGGGGTGTTGGTGACTGAAGCGAATGCTTCTGAGCGACTGGGAGCAATTGTGGTGTTAGAGGAAGTGAAAGAGAAGCTATCTCGGCTAGAGGTGATTTGGGTTGATCAGGGGTATTCCGGGAAAAAGTTTGCGGATGCTGTGAAGCGTGTGTGTGGCGAGAGTGTGCGAGTGGAGGTGATCAGCCGAATCGGTAAAGGGTTTGAGAGGTTGCCCAAGCGGTGGATTGTCGAGCGGACGTTTGGCTGGCTGAACCGATTCCGTCGATTGAGCAAGGATTATGAGTTGTATTCGGAGACGAGCGAAGGGATGATCTACGGCTGCTTAATGCATTTGATGGTGAAACGATTAGCGGGGATGGCTGATTGATATTGTCTTTATAAATCAGCTCTTAGCGATCGGCCCGGGAACGATCGGGCAACTCCTGTTCCTGGGCCAGGGCCCGAATGGCCGCCCATTCCCGATCGCTCAAGGGCTGTTCCTCCAGCTCGATCGAGAAAGTATCCCGAGCGGCCTGGGTCAGGGTCGCCACCAGGTGCGATCGGGACAGGGGCGGCAACCGGGGTTCCAGCGGCTCCGTGCCAAAGATCTGGCCATGGAGCGATCGGTTGGGATGCAGGGCGATCGAACCATGTTGCAACACCGCCGCGCCTTGCAAATATTGAGCGCTGCCGATTAACTTTTCGCCGCCGTCAGCCAGCACCAAATCCGCATCGGTGGCCAGCGCAAAACAGTTGGCTTGGTTACGCAAACCGACCGATCGCCCCTCGCCAAACCGCAACTCCACCCCCAGAGCCTGCCAACCCGCAATCAAAAATCGACAAATGCGGCAATAGGCATCCCGACGGCTGCCGAACTGGGAGCCAATGACCGCATAGGTGAGATCATCCCCATGGAGCACGGCCCGGCCACCCGTGGGCCGCCGCACCAGAGGAATCGGGCGATCGGCCCATTGCAACTGTTCCCAAGCGGCCGGGTAACGCCGTTGATGGAACCCCAGAGAAATGGTGGGTTCCGACCAGGTATAAAACCGCAGAACCGGCGGGCCCGCTGCTTGAACATGCTGCTCAAACAACCAGCGATCGATCGCCATTTGCACCGCGCCGGATTCGTTCAAGGTTGGGATCAGTCGCCAGCGATCGCCCATGGCCTCAATTGGTGAATAGCCTCAATTTGTGGATATATCAATCGCGGCCCCGCAACTCGCCAGCAAAAGCCGCTTTAACCAAATTCCGCTTGCAGTGCTTCGTCATTGTCATCGGCGATCGAAGCCACCAGCGTGATCGATCGGGAAATTTCCCCCGGCGACAGTTCCGCCACCGTGCGGGTTGTGGTCACCACCACGGAATTCTCCGCGATCGCGTAGCGGGCCTCAAAGGTGCTCAACCAATTAGCCGCCATCAGTTTTTTCAGCAACCCGGCCTCATCCTTCACCGGCAGATTCAACACCGATGACCACACCGTCAAAGTGTCATCGTCGGTTTCGCCCGTCAGTTGCACATAGACCTCCACCGAGCCGTATTGAAACCGCCAAAGGGACGATCCGCCGCTGCGATTAACCATGGCGCTGTTTTCTGTGGCCAAGCTGGAGATCACCGTTTCGATCGTCTCGATCGCGCTGGTGGGCCCTTCTGCTACGTCCAACAAAGCTTCTTCCGCCGCCGTTGTCATAGATCTAAGTCAAGTGTTGAGTCAGGTTAGCGGGCTGGAGGGGATTTCGCCCCGCAGGAGCCGAGCAACTGGCCACAGGCCAGCCGCCCGATCGCCCCATGCCCACCCCATCCAGTGTGGTCGCAACGTTCGATCGATGCAACTGATACTGAATGTCTGATACTGAATGTCTATTGCTGAGCGTCTGTTGCTGAACCTCTATTGCTGGATATTCGGGATCTTAATTTTCAGGATTTTCAGGGCGATCGCTCGGCTTCCGGGCCACCCAATATTTGCTCAAGAAATGGGTTGAGGTTTCCACCTGCTCAAACCCGGCCTTGTCCAAATAGGCCACCAAATCATCCGTGATGTAGTGGCGATAGAACGGTTCATGGAACGCCGCCGGGAACCCTGCCAACACCGGCTCCAACTCCGGCGCATCGGCCGCCTGAATTGAATCGCACAGCACCACCGTGCCCCCCGGCTTCGTCACCCGGAACAGCTCTTGGATCACCTGGGCACGCACCGGCCCCGGCAACTCGTGGAACAGGAATGTGCTGGTGGTGACGTGAAAATAATCATCCACATAGGGCAGCGCTTCCCCTTGACCCTGGGCGAGTTGGGGCAGCTCACCGGGCTGTTGCGACAACATTTGATTCGCCTTGCGCAGATAGGCCGGCGACAGATCCAGCCCAAACAGCGCCGCCTTGGGCAGAATCGATCGAATGAATCTCAGGGTGCGCCCCGTCCCGCAGGCCACATCCAACACCCGCAGATCGCGCCCCGTCACTTCTGGGAAAGCGCTTGCCCCCTGGGCGATCGGGGCCAACACCCGCCGCCGCATCGCATCCGCCGTCCCGTTAAACAGCAATTCCACCTGCAAATCGTACAAATTCGCAGACCAATCGCTCAGATAGCCATCGGTTTGGTAGTGGAAATTTTGTAGGTAATACTTCGGATAACCGTTGGTGTCGATCGAGGGCGAAAACTCCTGAAAGCGCTTTTCCGACAGGCGCATCCAAGTTTGGAACCCATCCCAAATCACCAACGGATAGAACTTCAGGAACTCATCCCAAGCATTTTCAAACACCAACTCAGGCCCATAAACCCCCCGCTCCACATCCTGCCAATCGGTTTCCAGCAGCGTTTGCATCCGGCGCTGCAACAACTGGAACACCTCCGGGGGCAGGCTTTGATTTCGTTGGGGCAGGGGTTTGATCGCATTCAAAACCCGCGTGTTCATTTGCTTGTGGGCCAAGCTAAAAGCTCCCTTGCCCTGCTGAAACGTCTGATAGGCCAGCTTCAGCAGGTCATTAGGATTCGGCAGCGGAAAAGGTTGCTGTGGGCGGCGATCGGTGGTGGCAGTCATGGCAATGGGAAATTTTGAAGGGCGATCGACCCGAGACCGGGAATGCGTCGATCGCTTGGATTATTAAGGGGCAAGTCCCCGGCGAAAACCAAACCCCGATGGCAATTGGGGCGGTCTTGAGGGTCTATTGTAACGAAAACTTTACGATCAATCGGGCGATCGGGCAGCGAGGAAGCCTTCTGGCATGGTTTCCTACCGGAAGGCATCAACCCATCAACCTCTAACCTAGGGCAAATTCGGTGAAGGGGCGGATGCTGGGGGGATGGTAGCCCAGCACCAAATCTTCCTTGGGCACACCGCGATCGAGCAGTTGTTGCACGATTTCGATTTCCGTGCCGTTGTATTGAACCCAAATTTTGGCATCCTCTGGGCTGCTGCTTTTGATGTCGATGTGCATGATCAGGCCATAGTCGCGTCGCTTGGTTGTCCAACCGTCAATGACGACGGCATAGCGATCGTTGACTTCATCAAAGATGGGGTTAACGGCGATCGCCCTGGCTTCGGGACGAATGGAAGCGTTGCGACGAAATTCGCAAAAATCGTTCAGCACTTCTTTGACGTATTGCCGATAGGTCGCTAGTTTTTCCATAGGGCAATGGTCTCCGTTGCGGGTTCATAAACTAACAGTTTGACTTGGTAATTCGTAATCGACATTTTAATAAATTCAAGCGTAAAGAAGCTTTCATAAACCACTTGGGGAACAGCCAGGAAGAGTTCCCGCTGAGAATCGCTGACTTGCAAGGCCAATCGATAATTTAAAAATTGACCGAGTGCTAAATGAAACTCAGCGATTTCGGATCGTCCACCAAAGGTTTTAATTTCTACAGCGATTTTCTGGCCGGCGCGTTCTGCTGCTAGCAGCTTTTCTGCCCCCAAGTCGATATACAAATCAACGCCGCCGAGCTTGAGACTCAGGGGATCATCCGTAATAAACCAATTCTCTTTTTCTAATGCGTTCCGAACCGCTTGATGAAATAGATCTTTGGCCATAGAAATTGTCTTGGGCGATCGCGTTAGGCTTGCTAGCTGAGTTGGATTTTAGCTTAATCCCCAATTCTGCCGTAGGGTGCGTAGGGCAACGGTTCGCAGGTTCCCGAGGTGGGTTTTTCGCCCTACGCACCGCTGCTATGTCGCGGCTGCTCCCTAGTGCATCCCAACGCCGTCGCCAATGGGTCGCCACTGGGTGCGTTGTTCAGGAGTAGCGTGATGGAGCCGTGGAAAATAGCCAACCCAAAGTGAGATCGATGAGCAAAAGCTGGCTATAGATGTATCGTATGTTGATGAGCTTCAGCAATACAGTCCAACCCAATCAGTAGAATGGCGTTATGAAAATCAGTAGTTTAGGCGAGAAAATTGCCCAAGCGAAAGCTTTGACTGATCAAGAACAGGTATTTGCCATAGTTTCTCACTATTGCCAAAAACTAGATGCCTGTCCCGAATGGTTAGATGGCTACAACTTCTTAGCCAAAATACTCACCGAACAAGAAGCTGTGCCGGAAGCAATCACTGTTTATCAGCAGGCCATTCAAGTTTTTCCAGAGCAAGCCACGCTCTATGTCAATCTAGCAACCTTGCTGTTAACTCAAAGTCATTTTGCTGCTGCCTTACGGGCCTATGAGCAGGCGATTTTACTAGATCCTAATTGGCATCACAGCTATCTGTGCCTGGCTCGGCTGCATAAATATTTGGCACAGCTAGAGGACGCGGTTGCCACTTGCGATCGCGGTTTGAAGGTTTCTCCTGGGGCAGGTGATTTATGGCAACTTCGATCGCAGTGCTTGGAACAACAAGGACGATGGGAGGCGGCCATTGAAGGCTATTTGCATCTGCTAGCAATCAATCCTGGCTCGGATGTAGCCTATCAGGCGATCAAACGCCTGGGTGTTGACCATCAGCGCCAAGATTGGTTTGATTTCTGCTCTCAGCATGACTTAACTCCCTCGCTCTTGCATCGCTTTAGTCAAATTATTTCCTGTGACGATAGCCTTGTTTGGTCAACAGCATTGCCCCAAAATTCATCTAATCAAGATGACGGAGCATTAACACTTAACCCCCAATTAGGTGATTGCTTTGAGCTTAAGGCAGCCATGGTTTGGATTGAATCACAAGCTGTTGCAATTTTAAATCATGAGAAAAAGTTTCTAGTGGAAGCTTGTAGTGGCAAGCTATCAACTCTGATATGGGAAAAATTTGCACCTGATTGGCCAGAAGTTCAGCCAGGAAAAGCATTGATTCTGTCTACTTTATGCGGAGAAAATTACTATCACTGGATGTTTGATATCTTGCCTAGGATTGGCAGATACAAAGAAAAGTTTTATCAGGACAAGAATGCTCTTGATAAAATTGATTATTTTGTTTTTGACAAAATCAATCACCCATTTCACAAAGAATCCTTAAGTTTGCTTGGCATCGAAACTAGCAAAGTAATAGAAACAGGCAACCAAGCAGTCTTATGTTTTGAGTCTGTCCTAGTACCGTCCTATATGAACGGCATCACACGCTATGCCTGTAATTTTTTGCGAAATACGTTCTTGAGCCGCGCCTTACAGCCGCAGGAATTGACGGCGATCACTGGCAGCGTGGAATTACAAGCCACAGACGCTCAACCCACAGAGAACCATCTGGCTAGGGAAACAAGCAGCTTGTCTATTCATCCCTTGGGTGCTGACAAGTCAGCCAAAAAAATCTATATCACACGCAGTAAAGCGAGTTACCGGCGGTTGCTCAATGAGACAGAAGTGATGGAGTTTCTTATAGCCGAAGGATTTGAGATTGTTGAACTGGAAACACTGCCATTGTTGAAACAAGTAGCCATGTTTGCCACTGCGGAAGTGGTGGTTGCGCCCCATGGGGCTGGGCTAACTAATTTAGTGTTTGCCTCGCCTGGAACCTGGGTTCTTGAATTGCTATCGATTGCCTATCGACCAGTCTGCTACAAAGTGATCAGCGAGTTTGTGGACTTAAATTATCGCTATGTGATTGGGGAAGCCATTCAGCGCGCAGATGGACTGTTTCAAGAGGAACCAGCTTGGTACGACCTGAGAATAGATTTAGAAAAAATCAAGGCGATTTTGGCAGAATTTAGCTCTTCACCGAGTTGACTTAATTCCTACAAAAATCACCCTATTAGTCTAAGCACACTGCATCAACTCCCCCTGCTGTTTCCTCAGAATTTCGGAATTTGTTGCGCCTCGTTCTCCTCCGTCTCCACCTCTACTAACACGCCATCGTGGTTTCGGGCCTCCCGTTTTGCCCTAGCCTAGGATGACCAACTCTGGAATGCCAACGGGCTAGCTAGTGATGCAATCGGCGCTGATTAAAGGCTGACGATCGCCCACCCAAGGGGGCAAACCCGGCCCCAAAACCGGTTCTCCCGATCGCTCGGCCGCCGCCACAGTTTGGTTGAGTTGAAACAGGAAGGCCAGGGGATCGGTGCGATCGTCCCAACCGTAGGCTGCGGCCACCGCCCGATCGAGTGCGGCATGGGCCCGGTGCAGCGGCGTATCGCCCGGTTGATCCAAGGTTTTATACAAATCGCGCAGGCTCCATTGGGCTTCGGCCATCAGGGTTTCGCGCAATTGGCGTAGGGCGCGGGCGGCTTCTGCCACGGCCGTAATTTGGGCGATCGTCACCGTTTGCGGCCAAGGAAAGGTGTCAAAAACGGTGTTGGAGGTGTAGCGAAAATCGCCTTTTAAGGTTGAACATTGGCGGGTGAACCATTGCCAATGCAACGAAGATTGCAAAATGCCAAAGGAATAATCATCATCTAATGGAAAAACAATCAAGGCGGCATTGGGACGGATACGACCTGAAACAAATGCAACGATCGGGCGTTTTGTTACCTGTCCGCAAACAATATAGCGATCACCCTGGCTGATTTTTGCAATCATTTCAGGACGCGGGTAAGACAGGAGCCACCAGCGATTCAAAAAATTCTGATGGTGATGATTGACTTTTGCTTTTGGGTTTTTCTTTAAGACTGCTTGATTGCGATCGGCTTCTGCTTGGGCGGCCTGTTGCCGGGTCGGTAAGACCTCATTCTTAATCTGTTTAAAAATTGCTGGATAGGTTTTTGCAACTTCTAAGGATTGAGGATGAAAATCAATCACGTAGCGTTGCGGTTGCGGCGGCACGCTCGATAGTAATTCATGGGCATCGGCTTCGGTGTAGGGGGGATTTTTCAGGCGATCGCGCCGGTCACAAAGCGATCGATACAGCAGCCCCATCCGTTGGGCCGCCGTCGCCGTCACCTCCACAATTTGCCCGTCGCGAAACTTGGGTTTTGCGGCTCCCCGTTCCATGAAGCGGAAGGCTTCGGGATGAAACGGCAATTCATCGAGGGCTAACCGTTCAACGGGAATGCTGACCGATTGGGTGAGGTCGTAAATCCAAAACTGCTCGAAGTTGCAGAGGATGATGTATTGCGGTTGAGGCGTAAGGCGTTGGGCATAGCCCCAGGCTTGGTTGTAGTGGCGATCGAGATGTCGCTCCGATCGCCGCTTCAGTTCAATCAACAGCGAACCATCGGGCCAATACAAATCGGCGTAACCCGTCTGGCCCTTGCGGCTGCCCTGATCCACCACTTGCTCGATCGTGGCCCCCGCCTGCTTGGTTCCGGCATACCCAAACGCCTGAAAGAATGCCTCCAGGAACGGCCCGCTATTGCTACGTTCCGTCGCTGCGGGTTGCGACAGGATATAGGTTTGGCAAAAGGTGACAAACTCCTGCAGTCGATCGCGGTTCACTGACGGCATTAGGAATCGCGGATCAGCAAATAGGCCAAGGACTAAACAGCCATACCCATTAAAGCGCTGATTCTTGGTGGGGCGATCGGGGCAGCCTTGACCCGCCCAAAAAACGAGAAGCGATCGAGCCAAGCTTGCCAACAGAGCAAACGACTCGATCGCCTCTTTGATTGTGAGATTACCGGTTGGGTTGGCCGGGGCGATTTATTCAGCCCCAGCGCAACCCAGCCACCTAACCCATTCGGGAATTAGGCATCGTAGTACAGCAGGTACTCGTAGGGGTGCGGACGCAGGCGCATCGGGTTCACTTCCGCATCCAGCTTGTAGGTGATCCAGTTGTCGATGAAGTCATCGGTGAACACACCCGAAGCGGTCAAGAAGCCACGATCTTGATCCAACGCTTCCAGAGCGCCTTCCAGCGAACCGGGGGTCGAAGGAACCTTGCTCAGTTCTTCGGGGCTGAGGTCGTAGATGTCCACATCCAGCGGTTCGCCCGGATCGATTTCGTTCTTGATCCCGTCGAGACCCGCCAACAGCATGGCCGAGAACGCCAGGTAGGGGTTGGAGGTTGCGTCGGGGCAACGGAATTCCAGACGCTTGGCCTTGGGGTTCGAGCCGGTCAACGGAATCCGGATCGAAGCAGATCGGTTACCGGCCGAGTAAGCCAAGTTCACCGGCGCTTCAAAGCCCGGCACCAAGCGCTTGTAGGAGTTGAGGGTGGGGTTGGTGAAGGCCAAAACAGCGGGAGCGTGCTTCAGCAAACCACCGATGAAGTTCAATGCCATCTTGCTCAGGTTGGCATAGCCATCGGGGCTGAAGAACAGGGGCTGGCCGTCCTTCCAAATCGACATGTGGGTGTGCATCCCGGAGCCGTTGTCGTTAAACAGCGGCTTGGGCATGAAGGTGACGGTTTTACCGTACTTCTTGGCCACGTTCTTGATCACGTACTTGTAGGTCAGTACGTTGTCAGCAGCGCTGATCAGGTCGCTGAACTTCATGCCCAGCTCGCACTGGCCGGCGGTTGCCACTTCGTGGTGATGCTTTTCAATGGGCACGCCACACTTGCCCATGGTCAACAGCATTTCGGTGCGGATGTCTTGCAGGGTGTCGCTGGGAGCAACGGGGAAGTAGCCACGCTTGTAGCCAATTTTGTTGCCCAGGTTGCCGCCCGCTTCAATCCGACCCGAGTTCCACTGGGCTTCGATCGAATCCACGTGGTAGTAGGATTCGTGCTCGTTTTGGCCGTAGCGCACATCGTCGAAGATGAAGAATTCCGGTTCGGGGCCGCAATATACGGTGTCGCCGATGCCGGTGCTTTGCAGGTAGCCCAACACGCGAGCCGCGATCGAGCGGGGGTCGCGATCGTACCACTCGCCGGTACGAGGTTCTTTGATCGAGCAGACCATGCTCAGGGTGGGCACTTCCATGAACGGATCCATCCAGGCGGTGTTGGGATCAGCCACCATGGACATGTCGGAAGCTTGGATGCCCTTCCAGCCACGAATGCTGGAACCATCGAAGGCCACGCCCTCGGTGAAGGCTTCTTCGTCGATAAGGCTGCGATGGAAGGTGCAGTGCTGCCAGATCCCGAAGAGATCGACAAACTTCAGGTCGATCATCTCGATATTTTGGTCTTGAATCATTTTCAAGACATCTTGGGCAGTCGTCATGAACGAACTCCTTGAACCTGTTTGTTTAGTCGCTCTTTGGAATAGATGCGAGGCACTGCCCCTCTGTCACGGTTGCGCTTAGAGCAAAACCTATAAATGACGCTTACTCGGGGTAGCGCTACATTCGTCACATCCTAAAGAGAGGCTAGGGCGGTTTTTGTATCAGAAACTACTATTTCTCTGCTGAGGGGAGATACAAAACTTAGTGCTGAGACTTTGGGCTAGGCGCTGCGGTGTGCGATGATTGAGAGGGCCCGAGCGTCGCCGCAGAAATCCGTTGCACCGTCTGATGTGTAGCGATTTCAGCCGAGTCCCGGGACGAGTTTAAGACAAGCAGCTTCCTTAATGTAGGCTACTGTCAATATTTCTCTTCGATAAAGACTGTTGGGAGAATCGCTCATGATGCGCGATGCTGTGACGACTTTAATCAGAAACTATGACATTACGGGTCGCTACCTCGATCGCGACGCAATGGACGACCTGAAGGCCTACTTTGCGTCGGGTGAAGCTCGGATCAAGGCGGCATCGGTGATTAATGCCAATGCGGCGGATATTGTCAAGCAAGCGGGCTTGGCTTTATTTGAGGAAGTGCCCGAGCTGATTCGTCCGGGTGGCAATGCTTACACCACTCGGCGCTATGCGGCTTGTCTGCGGGATATGGACTACTACCTGCGCTATGCCAGCTACGCGATCGTGGCGGCGGATGCGGATGTGTTGGATGAGCGCGTGCTGAATGGTCTGCGCGAAACCTACAACTCTTTGGGTGTGCCTCCGGCTCCGACGGTGCGCGGCATTCAAATCATGAAGGATATTGTGAAGTCGCTGGTGACGGCGGCCGGTGTGGATGCCAGCGTGGTGGATGCACCGTTTGATTACATGACCCGCGAACTGAGCGAGTCGGACATCTAGGATTTTGCCCGATGGGCAAGTCTAGCAAGACATCGCCCGTGGAGGTTGGGGCCTCTGCGGGCGATTGCTTTTGCTGGATGCAGGGTTGTGGATGTTGGGCGAATGATTTTGGGCGAATGGTTTTGGGATATGCGTTGGGGTTAATCAACGGTTATTGATGGTTTGGGATTTTAGGCCGATCGGGAAGTTTCCGGCCCGATCGCCGCGCCCATTGCCGTCAACAACATGACGATCCCCGCCGCCACAAACAATCCAGTGAGGCTGATTTCCAACAACGCACCCGAGGCCGCTTGCGAAAAGGGATCCAAGGCCACCGCCGCAAACATAATCAGGCTCATCATTCGCCCCTGCATGTGGAAGGCGGTTTGCTGTTGCAGCCAAGTCATGGCCAACACACCCACAACGCCGCCACCGATCCCCATCCCCCCGATCGCGATCGCGGCGAGGGCAGTGCTGTGAACAAAGCCCAGGGAAATTAAGCCTAATCCCAAGGCTCCCGCCAGCCAAGCCAGGGGCGTTTTGAGGTTGGCGATCGCGTTGAGTTGCCCCGCAATCACCACACCCAGCAGGGCCCCCACGCCATAGGCGGCCTGAAGCGATCCAAAGGTGGTGGCATTGCCCTGTAAGCGCACGGTTACCAGTTGGGCCACGCCAATCACGATCGGCCCCAGGATGGCAAAGTTAATGGCCGCAATCAGCAGCAACCCGATCCGAATGTCCGATCGCTGCCAGGCATAGCGCAACCCTTCGCCAATTTCTGCGGCCAGGGCCTGTTTCGGCGTTGACTGAGGGGAATGGGCCGATCGCCCGGGAGCCTTGGGTTGCACCAGAAAAATACAAAGACTGCCGAGCAACAGCAACAAGGCATTGAGGGTAAAAGTGGCCGTCAACCCCACAGCCCCGATCGCCAAGCCCGCCGCCGCCGGCCCAACCACATTCGTAATCTGTTCGCTGCCTTGCATCCAAGCATTGGCCTGAGAAAGGCGATCAGCGGGAACCAGTTTCGGCAACAGGGCCAAAACGGCAGGATAAAGAAAGGCTTCCAGGGAACCAAAGAGGGCCGCAATGGCGATCATCCCTTCCAGGGAGAAGCGATCGGCCAGCAGCATCGCCACCACCCCCATAATTGCCAGGGATGCGATCGCCCCCGCCAGCGCCGCCACCCGATTGGTGGGCAGGCGATCGCTCATGGCTCCCCCCAACAACATCAACAGCCCCCGAGGAATCGCCGCCGCCATCAACACCGACCCCGCCGCCCAACCAGATTGGGTTTCTTGCAACACCAACCAAGTCAGGGCTACCAACCAAATTTGTGCGGCACAGAAAATTAAAGTCTGACCCGCCCACAGGTACAAAAACTGTCGGGCCGGTCTCGATCGCAACCGTTTCAAATTCAACATTGGACGCACCTCACACTGATTGCCATCACCGACTCAAACCGTTCACCACAGCAGTTCACTCAACAATCCATACACCGCCACAAAATTGATGCGACTGAGGGCCACCAACCAGCGCGATCGCTCGTGGTGGTCTTGATCTCCCCAGGCAGTCACGCGGCTCCACCCGGCCGTCAGCAGCGCCATCCAAGGAGCAAGTCGCAAGCGACCCCAGCGCCAGAAACGCACCCAGGGCCAGCGAGGCCGGTTGCTAGCAGGCTTCGATTCGGCAGGAACCGAGGCTGGAGTCAGCGTGAGTTTTGAAATCGTCCGCAGCATCGGTTTCAAGGGATTGAGGACTGAGGGCGCACTTTTTATTTCAAATGCTCGATATAAAAACGCCACGTTGAACATACGATTAAGCCGGTGAAACGTCGTATTCAGCGATGAAATTCCGAGAAAAAGCTCCAGAAAACCCAATTAGGCTTAATTAAGCCCAATCAAAAATGGCTTCAGCGCGGGGAACTAGACATAGGAACCTTGAAGTGGAAAGATAAATATGAAATTTGCTCATATTCAAGATATGAGCGATCCTCGTTTTTTGTCAAGCCCCCTATTGGCCACAGTTCAACGCATGATGACTCCCGGAACCAAAGCCCCCCCCAAACCAGCAGCCCGCAAAAAACCACGCCAGGCCCGCAGCCAAGCCCGCGTGAATCGAATTTTGGATGTGGCGGAAAAACTTTTGATCGCCGAAGGCTACAACGCCACCACCACCCAGGCGATCGCGGCCCAAGCAGAAGTCCCGATCGGGTCGCTCTATCAGTTTTTTCCCGACAAAAACGCCATCGTCGGAGCCTTAGCAGAGCGCTATAACGATCAGATGTATGCGTTATTTCTCCAACTTCATGCCTCAGAGGCTAAAAATTTATCCCTCAAGGATTATGTTGATCGGATTGTTGATTCTTTCGATCAATTTCTGAAAACCCACCCGGGCTATTTAGCCATTCTCATGCCCTTGCAAGGACTGCCAGAACTGGCCGAAATTGATGCCGAAAATGACGATCGCCTGATCCAGGGCTACATTGACTATTTTCAAGATCGCTATCCCGGTCAAACGGCAGAAACCTATGAGGCGATCGCCTTTGTGATCGTCAAGGGAATTGGCACATTGCTATGGTTTACTTTCGGGCAGACGGACTTGGCACAAACCCGCTTAGTGCAGGAAACGAAGAAATTAATGTTGAGTTATTTATTGAATTATTTTGAAGACAATCATTTTGAAGACTCCGAGATCCTTGAAAGCTGATCGATCGGTTCAGAGGTTCACTCAGCATCAGCAGGAGGCGATCGCCTGATTTGATGATTACCGAGCGCGGTTGTGCACCTCCAGTGCAATTTGCACCCGCTGCTCAGCAATTCCCAAACAGCAGGCGCAAAACAGGGTCTTGAGCCAATTACCGGGGTTAGCCGATTGCCGGGGCCGATTGCCGGGATTGATTGAAGTCTTTTAAAAGGCGGCACCCAGATTCGAACTGGGGGTAAAGGATTTGCAGTCCTCTGCCTTACCACTTGGCCATGCCGCCTTGCGCCGTTCTGTTCGGCAGATGTCATTCTGCCATCAGTTTTGCATTTGGGCAACCCCCCAGGCTCAAAATTCTGAACCAGCGAGGGAAACGGCGCGATCGCCCACCGCAGCCGATCGCCTCAGCCTAGGCCAGGCAATCTTCCAACTGCGACAGCAACGTAGCCTGATCCAAGTTTTGCCCAATCAGCACGAGCTGGTTTTTGGGTTGCCCCTTCCAAAGATCATCTTCCAGGGTGAAGCGCTTGCCGGACAGGTGAAAAATGTGGCGGTTTTCGCTTTCTTGGAACCACAAAATTCCCTTAGCCCGAAAGACTGCTTCCGGCATTTGATCATCCAAAAAGCTCTGGAACTTGCGGATCACAAAGGGGCGATCGCTCTCAAAGGAAACGGACACAAATCCATCATTTTCTAGGTGGTGGGAGTGATGATGGTGGTCATGGTCATGACCGTGGTGATGATGGTCATGATCGTGGTCGTGGACACAATGGCCATGGTCATGATCGCAAGCGTCATGGTTGTGATGATCATGCGCTTGTTCATCTGCATGATCGCAAGCGTCATGGTTGTGATGGTCATGCGCTTGTTCATGGTCATGATCATGGGCATCAGCACTTTCTTCCGGGTGATAGTACTGATCCGATTCAAACAGACCAACACTCAAAACCAAAGGCAACGGCACTTCCGAGTTTTGGGTGCGCAAAATGCGAGCGCCTTGCTTAATTTCCCGAACCCGTTCTTCAAGCGCTTCCACCTTTTCGGGCGCAACGAGATCGGTTTTGTTCAGCAAAATAATGTCGCCATAGGCAATTTGACTATAGGCAGCTTCACTGTTGAACAAATCGAGGCTGAAGTTTTCGCAATCGACCAAGGTGATGATTGAATCGAGCCGCGTCATATCCCGCAGTTCAGTGCCCAGGAAGGTCAACGCCACGGGCAAAGGATCCGCCAAACCCGTGGTTTCCACCACCAGATAGTCAATCCGTTCTTCTCGTTCCAAAACGCGATAGACCGCATCCACCAAGTCATTATTGATGTTGCAGCAAATGCAACCGTTGGCGAGTTCAATCACGCTGTCATCGTCTGAGACTTCAACGATCAGCTCTTGATCAATGCCAATTTCACCAAACTCATTGACCAAAACAGCCGTCTTCAGACCCTGTTGATTGCTCAGAATATGATTAAGCAGGGTGGTTTTGCCGCTGCCTAAAAAGCCTGTGATGATGGTGACTGGCAAGCCCAATTTAGGGGCGGCCATGACTGGGCTGGGGGCGGTTAGATCTTGACTGGTGGCCATGGGACAGGGATTGATGAAAGGAAATGAAGTAGGGCGTGGATGGGCCGTTAGCGGGTGGACGCTAGGTCAGTAGGCGCTGGGGGATGGTTCTGGCTATTGTCGATGGGATGAGAATCATTCTCAAAGATAGCTGAGATTTGTGGGATTGCTCAATCCCCGATCGCCCGCAGGCCAAAGTAGGTAATTACCAATTCTTCGGGGCCCGTGTTAGCAATTTCATGCACCTCATGGGGGGCGATCGCCAGGCAAACACCCGGGACGAGATCAAAGCGCTGGCCATCAACGATCATTGTCCCCTGGCCGGCTTCAATGAAGAAGACTTCGTGCATATCCGAGTGGGCATGGCCGGGCGAAACCTGGCCGGGCGCAAAGCAGGCTCGGGAAAAGTTGGTGAGGTGGGGAAGGTCGCCTTGTCGCAAGAGCACTTGCTTGGCGATCGCGGGGTTGTGGGAAACCCGCTCGATCGGGACTTCCGAGAGCGCAACTCGTTTCAAAACCAATCCTCTCCTCGATTTTCGGGGGGTGCTGGCGGCTCCGTAGCCACCAAATCAGACGGGGGGCGTTCATCGCTCCAAGCCCACCACACACAGCCGCAATGACACCCATAGAACTCCTGCCACTTGCGGCGGTAGGTTTCCGTGAGCACGGGCGATCGCCGATTAATCCACACGCGCTCCGCTTCTAAAACCGATGCGCCACAGGTGGGGCAACAGAACTCCAGGGCGTGAACGGCGGAGTCTGTCCAGTCGGGTGCTTCCGGTGCAAAGGCATCCATAGGTTTCTCAGAGGTGGGCTGACCAGGATTCCGCCAAGGGGTATCGGAGGGCGATCGAGTGGCAATGGCTGTTATTTAACCCCTCCTTGCATTTTAATTTGGGGGAGCGCTCCTGAACTCGATCGCTCAAAATAGCGCCGCCCAAAATAGGCTAAGCAGCAGCGGCGTGGGGCTAATTCATTTCCTTGTCCTGCTCATGAGTTATCTCAATCTCGTTTCCTTTTTGGGCATCTTTGGGCTTTGCGGTGTGGCTTGGCTCTTTTCGGAAAATCGGAAACTCATTCCTTGGGCTACGTTAATTTGGGGGCTGAGCCTGCAGCTTGTGTTGGGGTTTTTGGTGTTCAGGCTGCCCATCACGCGCGATATTTTTGATGTTTTAAATAGTGCTCTCAATGGGATTTTTGCCGCTGCCGAATCAGGGGCAGAATTCATTTTTGGTTCCCAGTTTGTTTCTAAAGATTTTGGCGAAAACCCACCTTTGGGCTATATCTTTGCCGTTCGCGCTTTGCCCACGGTGGTCTTTTTTGCGGGACTGATGGCCCTGCTCTACAGCTTGGGGGTCATGCAAGCGGTTGTGAATGGTTTTTCGCGATTGTTTTATCGAACCACCCGACTGAGCGGAGCGGAAGCGCTAAGCGGCGTGGTGAATGTAGTGACGGGGGTTGAAGCGTTGATTGTGGTGCGGCCGTTTTTGTCGCGAATGACGCGCAGCGAGCTATGCGCTATTTTGGCTTGCTGTTTTGGAACGGCTTCCTCTTCCACGTTGGCGATCTATGTGGACTTTTTGCAGCCGGTTTTTTCAAACATTTTAGGTCATTTAATTTCGGCAGCCATTATTGGTATTCCGGCTTGCTTTGTACTTTCCAAAATTTTGGTTCCGGAAACCCAAGTGCCCCTGACGCGCGATCGCCTGTCGGGGGTAATGATGGCAAATTTATCGCAAAATCCTCTGAATCCAGCCAGTCCAAGCACACCAGAACACTATCCCCTGAATCCTTTTAATGCGGCTGAAAGTTCCTTGGGCGATCGAACCTTGGGCAATCGAGACATGGCCGGCGGGGCGATCGAGCCGGATAGTAGTCCCTGGGCGATCGCCATGGCGGGGGCCCTGGAAGGGTTGCGCATTTGTGGCTGGATTGTGGCGGCCCTGGTATTGATTGTGGGGTTGGTGTCGCTGGTCGATCGCTTCTTTGTTACGTTAGGGCTGGTTCCCGGGCCGATCGGGGAATTATTTCGAGTGGTTACCCTGGCCAACTTGGAGGGAATTTGTTTCTTTCCGCTCACGCTGCTGACGGGGGTAGCTTGGGATGATGCTTGGGAGTCGGCGGTGGTCATTGGTCGGCGGCTCTTGGAAACCGCCATTCCGCCCTATCAAACCCTGGCGGAACTGCGCCGGAACGACGCAATCAGCGATCGCACCCTGTTGATTGTGAGCTATGCGCTCTCCAGCTTTGCCCACCTGCCGGCCTTGGGCATTTTTGTAGGGGGTCTGAGCGCCCTGATTCCCCAGCGGCGGCGGGAGTTGCTGAATTTGGGTTGGCGGGCCCTGTTTGTGGGCACGCTAGCTTCCCTGATGATTGCCTGTGTGGCGGGTTTTTATGACGATGGCAGCCCCCATATTTTGGGCACGCCCATGCCGCCCACCAAGCTTGCGCCGGCCACGCCAACCTTGGTGAAACCCAGCCCCCCACCCGCAACTCCGGCCCCCGCACCGCGCTAGGGTGGATCGTCAAATTTTTTAAATTTGATTTGGGATGCATTTTTGGGATGCATGATCGAATTCGGCAAACTGGCTTTATCCGTGATTGGGACGAGAGTGGCACAGACTTGGCCACAACAGACTTAGCCACAACAGACTTAGCCACAACAGATCCAGACTGCCCCTTTTTCGACTACGGTATTGAGTTTGATGGGATAGGTGGGTTGTGGGGCGATCGATGCCGAATCCTGAGCCAGAAATATTGCGCTTACTGGATCTGTTGCCGGCTTCGGCACGGATGACAATCAAGATTGTGGGTCGTTCAGAGCAACCTCAAGTGTTGTCGAGTGCCTTGCCGTTGCCCTGGCAGCGCGATCGCCCAATCTATGTGAATTTTGAACTGTGGCGGCGAATTCCCCGGCCCCAGCGAGATTTGTTGATGTTGCGCCAATCCTGTTGGGTAATGGGGGTGCGCTGGGTTGAACCCAACTGGTATCAAGGGGCAACCTTGGTGGGCTTGGCCAGCGCCGCTTGGCAAATTAGCCAAGGGGATGCATTGGGGGCAGTGGCTTCCGGTGGGCTGGCGGGCTTGGCCGGCTGGCAAATTTGGCGCAACAACCAGCGAACCGAGCGGGAATTGGAAGTGGATCTCGATGCGATCGCGGTGGCGGTGCGTCGGGGCTACGAAGAACCGGAAGCGGCCCGGTTGTTGCTTGAAGGCATCGAAGCAGTGGCCCAATTGGAGCGGCGACCGGGCATGGAATTTTTGGAATTGCTTCGTTGTCAACGCTTACGCGCGATCGCCGGTTTATCTCCCCTCCGGCATGAGTCATGATCCCTAGGCGATTGGTGCGACGGGTTGCCCTGGTGCCAGTGGTGCTGGCGGTGGGCCTCGGTGGGGGCCTGGGGGCCTGTGGTCGATCGATCCCGGGAGTTTCAGTTCCAGACAGGGCCCCCGGGCCAACGGCGGAGCTGACGGCCACGGAGACCACCCGCCCCACCCCAACGGGCACGGCGGGGTATCAGTACCAAGCGCCCAATCGCAGTTTTCAAATTTGGTTTCCGGCCATACCCGACAGCTCAACGGATCCCTGGGTTTCCGCTCATTACGACGGCGGCACACGGTTCTATTACGCCAGGGGTGATCAGGCGGGGCCGGCCATTGATTCCGCCAATTCCAGTTCATTGCCACATTACCTTCAGCATGTGGCCACGGGGGTGGCGTTGCAGTTTGGGGCCGAACGGGTTCAACGATCGGAATGGGTGCGATCGAGCCAATGGCCAACTCTCAAATTTTCCTTTCAAAATAAGCGCGGCATTCAATACGAAGCCCGCGCCATTTTTCGCCCCGCCTATAGCCAATTATTTGTGCTGGTTTTTGGTACCACGGCGGCGGAGTCATCGATGGGTTGGCCGGAATCTCGGGCCTTTTTCCAATCCTTCCGCCCGATCGATCCCGTCCCTTCTGAACCGGCTAATTCGCCCGATCGCCCTGATCCCACCCCGGTGGATTAACCCCAAGGATTGAGTTCCCGTGAGTTAATCCCCCGGAATTGGTCTCAAATCAAGCGATCCCGAATCAAGCAATCCCAAATCAAGCAATCCCAAATCAAGCGATCTAGGCAACCGGTTCCCGTTGGGCAATGACGGCATAGAACGGATCACCACCGCCTAGCCCCAACATTTTCAGGAAGGCGGGCCCGCTCGATCGCTCGATTATGTATTTCGGCTTGCCAAAGCCAGGCACATGGTTGAAATATTCACAAACCAGGGCCACTCGATCGGTTTCGGAGCGATCGCGCCAGGCTGCGATCGCCTTTTGATAGAACATCCGATTGGAAAAACTAACAATGGCAATGCCGCCGGGTTTCAGAATGCGATGAATTTCACTGAAAATTGCTTCCGGATATTGCAAATATTGCACGGAAACCGTATTCAAAACCGCATCAAAATAGGCATCTTCAAAGGGAAGTTTCAAATCTACATTTAAGTTCTGCACAATGGAGCGATCGAGCCGAGGATTTTTGGCCAATTCCGCCGCATTCATCCCATGGCCCACCACCTCCGCAAACGTTAAATTTTCCGGTAAATGGGAAACCCAACTGCTCATCAAATCCAGAATCTTGGTGTTGGGTTGCAGTTGTTGGCCATAGAGCTGAGTCAGCCGATCAATAAACCCCTCATCCACATGGGTTACCAACCGTGGGTCTTGGTAAAAAAAGTTGTCGTTGCTGTCATCGAGTTTGGTGCGATCGTCGGGACGGAGCAGCATCATGATCGGGCAGAAAAGCGATAGAAATGGGCAATCAATACTAGGGTACAGAAAATTGCTGGTTGAGCCGGGGAATCACCGCGCTAGGATGAGGCGGACGGCGGCGAGTTGAAAGCTATGGCACTTTCGCGACGAGACTTTTTGGGGCGATCGGGAGCGGCGCTGGCCGGATGGGGGCTGGCAGAGGCGATCGCAGCCCAACGGGTGGCGCAAGTGTTGGCGGAACCAACCGGCCGGCGCAAGGCCCTGTTAATTGGCATTAATCAATACGAACCGACGGCGATCGCCCCCAACACGGCCTCGGTGGCCTTGGAAGGTTGCCTGAATGATGTGGCCCTCTGGCAAGAGCTGCTAACTTCGCGGTTGGGCTTTCAGACGGCGGATGTGGTGACCTTGACCGATCGGGCGGCGGGGCGGGCCCAATGGCAAGCGGCATTGGAAGACTGCGCGGCGGGACTCCGGGCCGGTGATGCGGTGGTGTGGCAATTTAGCGGCTATGGGGGCCTGTTGGCCGATGGAACGGGCCTGTTGGTTCCGGTGGATGGCCATTTGGCCACCGGAACCCGTGAGGCGACCCCTGCAGAGCCGATCGCCCCCCTGCGCGATTGGAGTGAAGTCACGATTCAAGACTGGCTGCGATCGCTGCCCACGGAACGGGTGCTGGGCGTTGTGGATGCGGGATTTGCCCCTGCTCCGGCCCAAGCTTGGGTTCGCCATCGATCGCGCCCGATGCTCACCCCCGGTGCTCTGGATCCGGAAGAACTGGCTTGGCAGCAACAGTTACGCCGCGCCCGATCGGGGCGATCGACCGCCGCCAGCGGGTGGTGGTTGCGGGCCAGCCAGCCCGATCGCCCCGCCCTGGAATTGCCCCAATCGGGATTTGTGGCCGGGGCCTTCACCTGGGCTTTGGTGCAACAACTTTGGAACAGCCTCCCCGCCAGCACCCTGTGGTTTGACCTGGCTCGCACCGCCGCCCAGGTTACGGATCAAGGGGGCCGGCAACAGCCGATCGCCCAACGGCTGGGGGCCGCTGCGATTCGGGAGAATATTGGGGAAAAAATTGGGGGAAATATTGGGGAAAACTTGGGGCAATGGTTGGCCACGGCAGCGGGGCCCAGCGCGGGCACAGTCTTGGCCACGGATTCGGTGAATCGCACGGTGACGGTGAGCTTGGCCGGCTTGGCCCCTGCGGTGTTGGCAGGCGCAACCCAGGGTCTCATTCTGGAACCCGCAGCCACGAATTCAGCGGATGACACAGCCTGGATTGGGGGACTGCGCATCACCAGCCGCAATGGTTGGCGGGCGATCGGGCAACCGGTGACCGAAGACAGCCGCGATCGCCCGGTTGAGGCCTTCGCCTGGCAATCGGGGCAACTTGTGCGGGAACGGTGGCGCATTTTATCCCGCAACTTGGAGCTACAGGTGGCTCTCGATCCAAACTTTGAGCGCATTGAGCGGATTGATGCCACCAGCGCCTTTGATGCCTTGTCCCATGTGACGGTGGTGAATCCCGAAAACCGGGCGATCGATGCTTGGTTTGCCCGGGCGGCCCGCCCCACTGCCAATCCTGACCCCAACGGAGACGAAGCCAAAACCGCCTATGGCCTCTGGCGACCGGGCCAAACCCTCTGGCCCAACACGGTGGGTGAAGGTGGCGAAGCGCTCAAGACCGCCGTGCAGCGCTTAGGGCCACAATTACATAGTTTGTTGGCGCGGAAACTTTGGCGGGCCACGCTGAATCAGGGAGCCGGTTGGCCCGTGCGCATCACCCTGGCGGCTTTGGAAACGCCCGATCGCCCCCTTCTGCAATGGAGCACTTTGCCCAACGCTGGCAGTGCGATCGGCCCCAACAGTTCGATCGCCCCGGCCACCTTCACCAGCGGCAACCGGCCCCAACTCACCCTGGAAAATGCCGGAACCGTTCCCCTGTGGGCCTTAGTGTTGCAACTGGATTCCCTGGGACGAGCCACCCTGGTGCAAGACCTGGGGCAGGATACGGAGCCGGGCCAAACCCTGTTGGCCCCCAACAGTCGCCAAACCCTCAGTTGGCCCGCTGCCCCCAGTCGGGGCTTGGGGTCGCTGTTGGTGTGGCTCAGTCGAGATCCCCTGGAGCGGGTGCAGGCCAGCTTGCCCAGCCGGCAAACCGGTGAGGGCGATCGCCTGTGGCCCCTGGCGCAACCGCTGGCCCTGGCCCGCCAACTGTTGGAAGATCTCCAGCAAATCAGCGTGAATCATGCTGCGCCCCCCAGTCGATCGCCCAGCCCCGATAGCTATACCCTCGACTGTCGGCAATGGATGGCCTGGGAATTGCCCTTTCGGTTAATTTAGAAACTCCACCAGGATTCGATCGCCCCGATTCAGATTCAACCGCTGGGCCGCATTCCCCCCCGCACAGGCCACCTCCACCCAATCGTGGCTACCCACCAGCGCCACAAAGTCATGGAGCGATCGGCTGCTGTAGGTGAGTTGCGAGGGAATCAGTTGCTCGCCAATGCGCACGCGCCAGGAGCGATCGCTCACCCGTTGGGCCGGAATGGTGGAAATTAGATTGCCAAAGTGATCCACATGCTGCACCACTCCTTCCAAGCTGGCCGGGTTGGCCCCGGCCGCCGGATGGGACACCAAACCCGGCAACGGCAAATTCACTAAACTGGCCGGGTCGATCGGGTTACCCAAATCCGCCAACGGAACCCCATTGGCCAAGTGGGCCGCCACGGCCGCAAAAATATCGCGGCCGTGGAATGTGTGGCTCGGGTTCGGCAATCGCCAAAAGTTGCGCTGGGTCAGCACCACGGCCGACTCCGCCGGGAATTGCGCCAACAGCCCACTCCAAAGGCCGTTGTCTGGGCCCACCAACCAGCCCCGATCGAAGGCGATCGCAATCGGCCGCCGTTCGCCCCCCACTCCCGGATCCACCACCGCCAAGAACACCGTCCCCAACGGAAACGCCGCCGCCGAATTGGCCAACACAAACCGCGCCGCCCACAAATCCTGAGGGGGAATTTGGTGAGTCAGATCAATGGTGGGAATGGCGGGATTGACCTGGGCGATTACCCCCTTCAGCACCCCCGCATAGCCATCGGCCGTGCCAAAGTCCGTCAACAGGGCGATCGGCCGAGGCGGCGCTAACCAAGCGGTGAGGGGAACTGTTGAGGAAAAATCCATGGGTTACCGGAAGATGGGGGCCTTGAGCATCATTTGAACATCAGTTAGTTGAATCGATTCTGAAAAAAGATAAATTTTCTGTAATAGCTGATACTTTCTGAATCAAAATTACGCTATCTTAGCAATGGAAGGCCCTCTAAGGAGTGGCTAGTGTCGCCAGCCGAAGCTAATGATTGGCTTCTGCAAGCTGAATCATCGCAGCATTCGCGCCTTCTGTCGTCTGGTTGGTCACTTCAACGATCGTCCCAGGCACTCTCAACCCCTATCCACCTTTCGTCGATCGTTTCCTAGCCATGTTTGGAATCCGCCGCAATCGCCCCAACCCCGCCCAAGTTGCGCAAGTTCACCGCGAAAATCTGCGCAAGCTGCTGGAACACCGCATTGAAGTGGCTCGCGCCAAGGGTGACAACGATTTGGTTCGTAGCCTCGAAGCCGAAGCTGAGTACCTGAAATAACTGTCAATCCGTCAATTAAGAGCTGATTCAATTTGTTCAGAATCGCTTGTCGATCGGCGCTTGGGTTCTGCGTTGTCGCAAGTTCCCGTCCGTCTGAATCTTCCAAGGAAAAGTCATCACATCAAAGCTGCCTGGGTCGAAAAACCTGGGCAGCTTTGTGTTTGGGCTGCTTTCAGCAGTTCTTCCCAGCGGGTTTCGATCGATCAGTTTTGATTGAGATTGCGATCCGCCTTGGGACTGCCACGAACCGACGACCCAGGCGGTTGTGCAGATGGTTGCTTTAGGCGGATTCCGTCAGTGCCCCATAGAACTCGGGCCGGCGATCGCGGAAAAAACCAAAACTGGCCCGATCGAGCGCCGTCTGAGTCAAATCCAACTGAGCCATCAGGATTTCGGGTTGATCGATCGCCCCTTGGGTCAGCAGCTCGCCCCGGTGATCGCAAATGAAACTCGTGCCGTAGAACTTTTGCCCCTCTTCATTGCCGATCCGGTTGGCCGCCACCACGGGCACGACATTACAAACCGCATGGCCCAGCATCGCCCGCATCCACAGGGGCCGCGTATCCAGATTTGGCTCCTGGGGTTCCGAGCCGATCGCCGTGGGATAGAGCAGCACTTCCGCCCCCATCAACACCATCGATCGGGCGCATTCCGGGAACCACTGATCCCAACAAATGCCGACACCGAGACAGCCAAACCGGGTGTGCCAAACCTTAAAGCCCGTGTTGCCCGCCCGGAAATAGAACTTTTCTTCGTAGCCGGGGCCGTCGGGAATGTGGCTCTTGCGGTAGAGACCGAGGATCGAGCCGTCCGCGTCGATCGTTACCAAGCTGTTGTAGTAATGCTGGCCATCCCGCTCAAAAATCGAGGTAGGAATCACCGTGCCCGTTTCCCGCGCCACCTGCTGCATGGCCACCACCGCCGGATGTTCCGTGGCGGGGTAAGCCGAGGCGAAAAACTCCGCCCGTTCTTCTTTGCAAAAATAGGGCCCTTGAAATAATTCCGGCGGCAAAATTACTTGCGCCCCTTGGCTAGCTGCTTGACGAGCAGCGGCCACAACGCGATCGATATTGTCCTGTAAATTCCAGGTTTCAAAGGCATCTTGCAGGGCGGCAACGGTGACGGTTCGATGGTTTGTCATGGGTTGAAAGGGATGGTTGTTGGTGATGGAAATAGACTCTAAATCTAAACTTGCTATCTGAGTTTGTAGAGAATATAGGCTTCAGATAAAACGCGATCGCGAAAATATCGGCTGAGTTCTGCCGGTGTTCGCAAATCAACAACTTTTCCAAAGAGCTGAGTCAGTTCATCCTGCATCGTCACAATTTGGAACCCTGGTGTTTTACCCGGTAAAAACTGCACCAAAATATCCACATCGCTATCATCTCGGAAATCTTCGCGCAGAACAGAACCAAAGAGCGCTAACACTTGAATGTGGTGACGCTGACAAAAATCCTGAATGGCCAGTTCAGGAATTTCAATTGGGAGAGCTTTAGGAGCAACCTGATGGGTAATTGGGCGATCGAGCATAGAACGATTCCAAATCGCGATCGCTAGCGGGGTTGCTGTTGGGAAATGCAGTGGAACGAGCCACCCCCTTGCAGGATATTTTTGGCGGGCAAACCGATTACTTCCCGATCGCCCCAAATATCTCGCAAATCCTGGGCGATCGCCTGCAAAGCCGCCACCGCTGCCCCATCAAAGGGCGAACCGTATTGGGGCACAATCACCCGCGTATTGCTGATATAGAAATTGACATAGCTGGCGGCCATCAGCTCGCCCTCCTCATCTTCCACGCGACCCGGTGATGGGATGGTCAACACCTTGATTGCCCGGCCCTTGGCATCCCGTGCCGCCTTCAACGTGGCGATCGCCTCTAGGAGCGCCTCCCGGTTGGGGTCATCGGGGCCGCTGGGTTCCATGCACACCACCGTCCCCGAAGCCACAAACCGCGCCAAATTGTCCACGTGGCCATCGGTGTGGTCGTTTTGCAGCCCATCGCCCAGCCAAATGATTTGCTCAATGCCCAAGTTGGATTTCAGCTTGGCTTCGATGTCCGCTTGGGAGAGGTCGGGGTTGCGGTTGGGGTTCAGCAAGCATTGGCGGGTAGTTAGCAGCGTGCCTTCGCCGTCGTGGTCGATCGCCCCGCCTTCCAACGTCCAAGAATGGGGCAAAAAGTCCACGCCCGATTGGAGGGCGATCCGTTCCGCCACCGAGTCGTCATGATCGAGCAGATATTTGCCACCCCAACCATTGAACCGAAACCCGATCGCCACCGGTTCCCCCAAACTGTCGCGCAAAAACAGCGGCCCCGTGTCCCGCAACCAAATATCCCCAAAGGGTTCGTCGTAAATTGTGGCTCCCAAGGGTTCCAGGGCGGCTTGGGCTTCCGCCACCTGGGCCGAACCGCAGGCGAGCACGTGCAGCGCTTCCCCACGCGGCTGGCCAGTGGCGGGGTCGCAATCGGCGATCGCCCGCGCCAGACCCAACACCTCCGATTGCACATCGCGATAGGCATCGAGCCACAAATCGGGATGGCTGGGCCAAGCCAACCAAACCGCCGCGTGTTCGTGCCATTCAGGAGGGAAATACATGGGACGTGATGAGAATTGCAGGACTGAAGATGATCAAACGATTGGAAATGGCGGTTTGAAATGGCGATCAAGCACATTTCGTAGGGGCGCACCGCCGTCATTCGCTTCAACTTAAGCTGTTTTAACCGCGAAAATGGCTGATTCCCTCATCCCCCAGCCCCTTCTCCCAAGTCGGGAGAAGGGGAGTCAGAATAGCCCCTCTCCCGCTCTGGGAGAGGGGTTGGGGTGAGGGCAACCCGGGAGTCGCTAGAACGACAATTTCGTTAAGTTGAAGCCAGTGACCGCCGTGCGCCCATCTGTGGCGTACTTTGGCCTAACCGCGCTACTACCGGGCTGATGGGGTCAATGCTGCGTTCACCCTAGCCGATCGAGGTGAACAGCCGGTTAAGCCCGACGGAATTCAAACTGCATCCAAACCCAATTCAGCCAAAAATCAAGCGCGATCGCCCCAAGGCCACCGCGCTGATCGAAAACAGCGATTCAACGGGGATTGATCGACAGCTTTGCAGCCCGATCGCCCCCCATTGCTCACTAGTTGCTGCCCGTGAACACCAAATCGGGAAATTTGTCTTGGGCTTCGGCCAGAGGACGCTTGCGGCCTTCTTCTTGCCAGTAGTTGATAATTTCCGTGGCGCGGTTCAACAATTCCACCCGATCGGACTCCGAAATCCAATGCTTGGATTCCAGCTCCGACTTCAGTTGTTCCCACGCATCGTTCCGCGGCCAGAAGAAATAGGCCGTCAGCGGGCTGGTTCCTTTGCCCACAACTTGATCCACCGCCAAAGCGACGTTTTCTTCAAGCCAGAGAACCTTTAAAATAAACTTCGACAAGCTGATGCCTCCAAGATCGACTGCTACGGGTATTTGGCAAGGGTTCGGCCAGTCGGGATCTTCAGACGAAATTTACGCGACTCCAGCGGGTCTTCAACTCGTCCAGGGCGATCGCAACTGACGACAGCACAGCAGTCTATCGTACCGCAAGGGGGCGGTTGACGATCGCCTTTCCGCAATTAGCAGCGATCGGGTCATCGCCACAGGCCCCCAGATCGCCACGATGTCGCCATGATATGGTTGCGGCTGTTGAAACAGGATTGCAGATTATTCTGTTGATTGACCCTTTCCATGACTTCCAATTCTCTCCAGGCGATCGCGGTTTTTGACATTGATGGCGTAATTCGGGATGTGGGCCAGTCCTACCGCCGCGCCTTGGCGGACACGGTGGAAGCCTTCACCGATGGCCAATTTCGCCCAACGATGGCGGACATTGACGCGATTAAAGCCGAAGGATCTTGGAATAACGATTGGTTAGCCTCTCAGGAATTTGTCTATCGCTTTTGGGAAAGTCAGGGGCGATCGCGCGCAGAATTGGCCCTGAACTATGACGAATTGGTCTTGTTTTTCCAACAGCGATATCGCGGCCCCAATCCCGAAGATCCCAGCAGTTGGACGGGCTACATTTGCGATGAACCGCTGCTGGTCGATCGCGCCTATTTTGAACAGCTCACCGCGGCCCAAACGGGCTGGGGATTTTTTAGCGGCGCAACACCGGCCTCAGCCAATTTTGTTTTAACTCAGCGGGTGGGGCTAATCGATCCGGTGTTGGTGGCCATGAATGATGCGCCGGAAAAACCTGACCCCACGGGCTTGCAAATGGTGGTCGATCGCCTGGAACCGGCCGGGTTGCAACTGCCGGTGATTTATGCGGGCGACACGGCGGCGGACATGCAAACGGTGCTGAATGCGCGCAAAATCGCCCCCGATCGCCGTTGGATTGCGGTGGGCATTTTGCCGCCCCATGCCCTGGTTGATTCGGCCACGCGCGATCGCTACACTGCCACTTTGAAGGCCAATGGCGCAGATGTTGTGTTGTCGTCGGTAACGGAATTAACGGGCGATCGAATTCGAGATTGGCATTAACTGCGGCGGCTTCGATCTTGAACGAGGCCTTGAACTCAGCATTTGGCCCGACAATAGGGAGCAGTTCGATCGCACATTTCCCATGGCTTTGCCCCTATGGCTTTGATTGATCCGGCTCCGTTGTTGGCCTTTTCGGAAGCAGCAAAAGTTTTTCGAGGCGATGAAAAAGGCGAGGCCCAAACCTTTTTGAATCGCTTTTTTGCGGCCTTTGGCTATGCGGACGCGATCGCGGCGGGGGCGGTGTTTGAAACGCGGGTGGCCAAGGGCAGCGCCAGCGGCCACACAGGCTTTGCGGATTTGGTGTGGCGATCGAGCGACAAACCGCCCCGGCCGGGGGTGCTGTTTGAAATGAAAAAGCGCGGTGAACCCCTAGAAAAACATCGCCGCCAAGCCTTCACCTATTGGGAGCGCCTGGTTCCAAACCGGCCGCGCTACGTGGTGTTGTGCAATTTCGATTGGTTTTGGATTTACGATTTCGATACGCAAATTGATGAGCCGGTCGATCGGATTGCTTTGGCAGATCTCAGCCAGCGATCGAGTGCATTTGCGTTCATGAAGCCGGGTGAAACAAAGCCGGTTTTTAACAACAATCAACAGGAAATTACCCAAGAAGCTGCCATGCGGATGGGGCAGCTTTATCGAGACTTAGAGAAGCGACTTTGCACCAAATTCGGAAATTTTAAACCGATTGATATTCAGCGGTTTGTGTTGCAGTGCGTTTTGGCAATGTTCGCGGAAGATCGGGGGCTGTTGCCGTCGGATTTGTTTACGCGCTGCGTTTTGGACTGTTTAGAAGGTGAGAGTTCTTATCAGATTCTCGGTGCGCTATTTGATGAAATGAATCGGAATCATATAGCTCCTGCGGGTCGGTTTCAGGGGGTGGGCTATTTCAACGGTGGTTTGTTTGCCAAGGTGTTGCCGATCGAGCTGAACTCGAAGGAGCTAGAAATTCTGAAGGTTGCGGCCCAAGAGGATTGGAGCCAGATTCGACCGGCGATTTTTGGCAGCATTTTTGAGGGCACGGCGAATGGTGATGAGCGGCGGGCCCATGGAATGCATTTCACGTCAGAAATTGACATTATGAAAATCGTGCGGCCGACGATTTCGCACTATTGGGAAGCGAAGATCGAAACAGCTAAAACGGTGAACGATTTTGAGAAATTGCACCAGGAATTAATCGAGTATCGGGTGCTTGATCCGGCTTGTGGGTCGGGAAATTTTCTCTACGTGGCCTATCAGGAAATGAAGGATCTGGAGAAGGTGATTCTCGATCGCATCTGTGATCTGAAGCAGTCGGTGCAAATACCGCTGAGGTCGGTGAGTCCGCTGCAATTTTTTGGGATTGATACGAATTCCTTTGCGGTGCAGTTGGCGCAGGTGACGATGACGATCGCCCGAAAAGTAGCAATCGATCGGCTCCAAATCAAGGAAGAAGCCCTGCCTTTGGACACATTGGATCAAAACATTGTGCGCCAAGATGCGCTGTTCAAGCCCTGGCCCCAAGCAGATGCGATCATCGGCAACCCACCCTTTTTAGGTGGTAAACATCTGCGATTGAATTTGGGTGACAAATATATCGATCGGGTCTTTGCTCGGTTTCCAGAAGTCAAAGATTCCGTTGATTTTTGTAGCTATTGGTTTCGGTTGGCTCATGATGCATTGCCCGATGGCGGTCGGGCTGGATTAGTCGCTACGAACTCTATTTCCCAAGGCAAAAGCCGCGCTGCTTCATTGGACTACATTGCTCGAAATGGTGGTGTGATTCATAGTGCTGTTTCCACGCAGCCCTGGTCGGGTGAAGCGAATGTGCATGTCAGCATTGTGAATTGGGTCAAGGAGCCAATCTTAGAACCGTATCAGCTTTCGTTGGATGAGGTACTAGTCGAAACCATTAATACTTCACTGAAGGCAACTTTGGATGTAACCATTGCTGCTCGCTTGCAAGCAAATTTAAATTGGTGCTTTCAAGGTGTGATTCCAGTTGGTAAAGGTTTTATTGTCACTGAGGATCAGGTTAAGGAGTGGATCAAGGCCAATCCTAAGAATGCTGAAGTTCTGAAGCTCTTTTCAATGGGAGCAAATTTAGCCAAAAATCCTCATGGAAAACCAGAACGTTGGATCATTGATTTCAATGATCTAAGCTTTGATTCTGCATCGGAATATGTTCAACCGTTTGATCACGTCAAGAAACTTGTCAAGCCTGAGCGAGATCGAAACCGGCGTACCGTCACTCGTGAAAATTGGTGGCAGTATGGCGAAAAACGTCCAGCAATGAGAGCGGCACTTAAACCTCTATCTTGTTACTTTGCTGTTCCTAGGGTTTCTAAATGGGCAATTTTTGTAGACTTCCCTCAAGAATGGTTACCTGGTGATAAATCAACTGTTGTGGCTTCCGATGATCGATATATTTTAGGGATTTTGCTTTCTTCTACTCATCGTGCTTGGGTTTCTGTGCAAGCTTCAACCCTTAAGGCTGATACGGCTTATACCCATAACACTTGTTTTGAAACCTTTCCATTTCCCCAAAAACCGAGCCAAAAAATCATCAACGACATTCGGCAAATTGCCCAGGATTTGCACGATTACCGCACCCAAATCATGGAACAACGCCAATGGGGCATCACCCAGCTCTATAACGGCTATTTCCACGAACCCGCCAGCGGCCTCGCCAAACTCCACGCCAAACTTGATAAGGCGGTGCTGAAAGCCTACGGATTCAAAGCCAGCGACGACATTTTAGAAAAACTGTTGGCGCTGAATTTGGAATTGGCAGAAAAAGAACAACAAGGTGAAGCGATCGTCGGGCCCTGGGCGCTCGATCGCCTGGGGGTCGATCGAGCGAATCAGTAGCATAAGAAAGCCATTGATGCTTCCAGATTAGGGTCAAAACTCACAGAGCGCTAATTCATCGCAAAAACCAAGCGCTCTGAGTAAACATGTTCTGGCTAAAGTCTAACTTGTACTGAGATGATTAAAGCCAGTTTTCTACTTGGAGGTCAATAACTTCCTGCATTCGGAGAAAGTCATCATCTGCCGACACTAGAACTAATTGATGAGTGATTGCAGTTGCAGCAATCCATAAGTCATTGTCACTAAAACCTGAATCGCGAAAAATATTCTTTTGACGCTTTCTTTGATCTTTAGGTCTCAATTTTTCAATGATTCTTGCCTTAAGCACTCCATAAGTATCAGCCACGTCCGAGTTGATCTCATAGACATGAATAGAGCTTAGGAACCTTTGAACTATTATCTGATTTTCGGATTTATATTTTGAATTGGCAACCATATAAATCAGCTCTCCACGAACAATGGCGCAAGTTGCAACGGTATCTTGGTCAAGGCTTTGAAGATGACTTAGGACACGGCTATCTCTGCGAATTATTTTGCTGCAATGATTTGTGTCAAGTAAAAAAGCCATTGCTTCCTCCTGATTAGGTTGATGAGCTTGTTTTGAGAATTTCCGAACTCAAGCGCAGTTTTCTAGATCCATGATTTAAGCACTTTACATCCCAAATTAGCAAAAAAGTGAAAGCCCCAAAAAGAGAATTCTCCTTCTGGGACTTATGGATGATCACAGCAACCCTAAAGCAAACGTCAAGAATTACAGAATTGAATCAAAGGGATTGGGCTGCCAGTCAAACTGAGCTGCGCTGCGATTAGCGCGAACTTGCTGTAAACACTCATCCAAATCATCACCAACCCACGCGCCAATTGTTTGCAGAGCTTCCCAAATTGATCGCCCTGTTGATTTGGGCGATCGCTCAGGGCCCATATCTGTCAAAAGTGGCGGATCTTGATTCAGCCAGGCTCGTAGCTCTGCCTGATCATCCGGGGACAAAGCCACGATCGCTTGTTTTAAGATATCCAGCGATACTTCAAGAGTTAAAAAAGCCATATTTGCCACCTCTTTGAACTTTCGTGGCTAGTGTTGGAGGCTAGTGTTGGAGGCAGCATAACAACGGTGCAACCGACTCCGAAAAAGCATTAGATTTCCCAGCGCTGACCTGGAAATTTTCACCTTTCAATTTTGGCTCAGTTTGCCTTAGCTTTGTTGGGCAATCCAATCGAGACAACATTGGCGGAAATGATCGCCCCGAACTTCAAAATTTGGGAACTGGTCAAAGCTGGCACAGGCAGGCGACAACAAGACGATCGGGGCCTCGTGTGCTTTGGCCAACTCGGCGGCCCGAGGCACTGCCCGATCGAGCGTTTCCACAATTTCCGTAGCCCCATAGCCAGCCGCTTGCAGATTGGCTTGGAAGGTTTCGGCCGCGCTGCCAATCAGCAAAACGGCGGCGGCTCGGGACTGAATGGCCGAAATCCAGGCGCGATCGTCCCCTTCTTTGGCCTCGCCGCCCGCAATTAGGATCGCCGGTTGGGCCACCGCCTTCAGCCCCACTTCCGCCGCATCGTAATTGGTGGCTTTGCTGTCGTTGATGAAGTCGATGCCTTGCCAACTGCCCACCCGCTCCAGACGATGGGGCACGCCGGGAAAATCGCGCACCGCTTGGGCAATGGTTTCCGGGGCAATGCCCGCATAGTGGGCCGCAGCCACGGCCATCAGCAGGTTTTGTTGGTTGTGGCGGCCGGTCATGGCCAGGGCGCTCACGGGCACGATCGCTTGGCCAGCCACCACGGCCCAACCGTCTTCGACCCAAGCCCCCCGATCGGGGTTGGCGGGCAACTGGTCACGCCCGGCCACACTCGTCCAAATGGCGTTGGGATAGGGGGCGATCGCCTGGGCCCGCAGGGCCGGATCGTCACCATTCAAAATTTGCAGGGCCGCTCGATCGATCAGGCTGGCTTTGATGCTGAAGTAGTTGTCTAGGCTGTAGTGGCGAGCCAAGTGATCGGGGGTGAAGGTGGTCCAAATGCCGATTTTGGGGGCCAGGTTTTGGGAGGACTCAATTTGGTAGCTGCTGACTTCAGCAATCACCCAATCGATCGGGTTGGCTTCCGGCAAGGCCAAGCCACAGGCGGCGGCTCCAATGTTGCCGCAAGCGGGCGCTTTTCGGCCGGCCGCTTGAAAGATGGCGGCCGTGAGGGCGGTGGTGGTGGTTTTGCCGTTAGTGCCGGTGATGGCCACCCAAGGGGTCTGTTGCAGGTTGCGCCAAGCCAACTCCATTTCCCCGATCGTGTCGATGCCGAGCGCCCGGGCCCGGGCCACCCCGGGGCTATCCCAAGGCACGCCGGGACTGACCACCACTAAATCCGGTTGCGGCTCGATCGGGTCGGGGTTGAAGGTGTCGCCCAATCGGACTTGGATGCCCAACTGGGTGAGTGTGGCTTCGATCGGGGCCAGGCGATCGCCCGTTCCCCGATCGCTCACGGTCACCCGCCAGCCTTGGGCCGCCAACAGTTGCGCCGCCGCCACTCCAGATTTACCCAATCCCACAATCCAAGCCGTTTGCACGCTCAAGGCTCCCGTTTTGTCTCTGAACTTTTGCTTCTGAACTTTTGCTTCTGAACTTTTGCTTCTGAACTTTTGTTTCTGAATCAGACTCTTTTTAGCGCTGCCGTTCCCGTTCCAAGGCATCGATCGCATCGCCCAGGGCCGTGGTCAAATCCCGTCGAGTGCGATCGTGGGCTTCTCGTTCTGCCTGGAGTTGTCGTACCAGTTGTGCCAGTTGCTCGCGCAGTTGCCGACATTCAATTTGAGCCTCGGCCAGGGTGGCCGGAGTGCTGGCGGGCAGGGCGGCCCCAACGCTGGCAGCCTCTCCCAGCGGTTCCCACCCGTCCAGCACTGCATCGGGATTGCCCCGCAGCCGATCGACTTCCCCTTGCAGCCGGGTCTGTTGTTGCTGAAACTGTTCCCGATCGGCTCGGCGTTGTTGGGCTTCCGTGGTGTAACGGGCTTGCCAAGCGTCGGCGGCCTGGTAGGCCGCATCCCGATCGCGTTTCAGGTCGGTCACCTGTTGTTTGAGGGCTTGAATTTCCCCAATCCATTGGGTGACCTGTTCGTGGGACAGGGGCCCTGCCCCATTCAGCCCTTGGTTGCTCATGGCCGATCTCCGAATGGTTGCCAACTGCTTACGGACAATTGCTAATTTTTCAGCAACTGATTTTTCAGCAACTAATTCCTTAGCAACTGATTTTTCAGCAACTAATTTCTCAGCAACTAGTTTCTCAGCAACTAATTTCTCAGCAACAGGTAGTAGAGCCGGCCGCGCGACCCGGTGACCCCGGCTCGATTCCCGGCGATCGGGCCCGTGCCCATGAAGTAGTCGGCTCGGCCGGGGCCAATCATGGCGCTGCCGGTGTCTTGATCCAACACAAACCGGCTGACGTTGCGATTCACCACGCGCCCGTCCGCGCTGGCATAGGGCAGCGTTGCGTTGACCAAAGCCAAGGCTCCGGGGGGCATCAGGGAGCGATCGGTGGCGATCGAGCGATCAGGCGTAACGGGTAAACCCAAGGTTCCTGTGGCCGGCGCGCCAAAGGTTTCCCGGAAGAAGATAAACCGCGTATTGCGGGGCAAGTAGTTATCCAATTCCTGGGGATTTTGGCGGAAATAGCGAATCATCACCGGCAGGGTCAACCCTTCAAAGGGCAGCTTGCCATCTTTGGCCAGCTCGCGGCCCACGCTGGTGTAGCCATAGCCGTTGTGGTTGGCATAGCCGACGGTGATCACGTTGCCATCGGGCAATTGCAGCCGGGCCGAACCTTGGATATGCACCAAAAAGGCTTCTAGGCGATCGCTCAACCAAGCAATTTCCTGGCCACGCAGGGGGCTGTTGGTGCCTTGGCCGTCTTTTCCTTCCAAGACTTCGCGGGTGGGCATGGGGGTGCGCCAACTGGCCAAGTCGGCCGGCTCCCGATAAATCGGATAGCGATAGGTGGCGGAGGGGGTGCGGCTGGCGCGATAAATCGGTTCGTAATAGCCCGTGAAGAAAACATCACCGTTGCCATCCCGCCCGATCGATTGGTAGAGCGTAAATTCCCGATCGACCAAGGTGGCCAACTCGCGGGCCGATCGCGCCTGGGTCACCAGTTGCCGAAACCGCCGCACACTCCGCAACACCCGATCGCGCGTGATGCCAGCGACGGGATAGTTTTGGTAAGCCGTGGCGGCCGCTGGCGATTGCAAATAGCGCAAGCTGTGGTCGATCGATTGCAACAGGTTACGGCGATCGCCTGATTGGCCGAACAGTTGCTCATCTAAACCCAACAGACCCGCAATCGATCGCGCCTGTACCGGCCGCAGGGGAATCCGCTGTTCCGCTGGCGAAAGGGGGGTTTCTCCCTGGTGCAGAGGCGGCGGAGTAGACCGCTGGGCCAAGGCCGGAGAGCCGCTGAAGGTGGAGCCGCTCAACGCCACAGAACCCAAAAGAGAACTCAGACTAAAAACCGCCCCCCAGTAACTAAACTTGGGAGCGGCATGATGGCCAGAACGGCGATTGGTGGCCAGGTGATCGAACTTAGCCCTTAGCTCAGATTGATCGGATTGATCGGAGCGATGGCGGAAGCGATGGCACAGGAGATCTTTCAGGGAATCTTTCAGACTCATGGGGGTGGTTGGGGTGAAGCGGTGAGGAGCAATCGCGATCCCCGATCGGCATGGGGCGACAGCGATCGGCTCAGAGGCGATCGGGTTGGGGATCGACGGACTATTGCTATCAGACTGGCGGGTGATCGCGCAAGCCCCGATCGGGGAATTGCTTCCTCGATCGCCCCATTGCATCGCCACACCAGTTTTGAGACCAATGGCCAACCACCGTTCAACCCCGATCGCCCCTGAAGCGACTGCTTAAGAACTCCTAGTCGATCGAAGAGACCCACAAAGGAGCAGCTTTGGCATCCCAGGCATCCTTAAAACGATCGATCAATGCTGGAGTTAAACACCGGTTCCACCCGGATACCTAACACCTGCGATGGCCGCACCACCATATATTCACCCTGGAGATTTTGGATCGGCACACTAATGAAGGCCGAAGAGTCCTGCTTCGGAACCAAGTCCGTGCTGTACCACTTTTGGAAGTCTTGAATCGTGCGGAAGCGAACTTCCTCGCGGTGACCGCCCGCCAACAGGATATGCACCGCAAACTCATCAGGTGTTCTCGGCATCGGCCCGGGATCCTTATAACAACAACAACTGCTGCCGCAGCAAACTACCCATCAACACACTCATCAACATTCGTTCCAAGGCAGCTTGGTTGCCAGCGGCGATCGCCCCAAACAACCAGTGACCCTTAATTAGCCACCTTAATCTTGGCCACCTTAATCATGGAGCTTGCCCAGACTTTACCAAAAAAATGGGTTTAAAGCCCCGCCCTTGTGGAGCGGCTGATCGATCGGGGCGGGCAAAGCATCGGCCGGGATATCCATAAAGCAGCCTGACTCGATCGATTAGTCAACTTGTGAAATCTGTGAAATCTTAGATTGTGAGAGCTAATCAAGATAATCAAAACTTGTTCTCAACAAAAGAATCATAAAGAGAAGCTTATGAAGACAATTTAGTTTTTGTTATTCCCAAGTCGATCAAGTATCTAGACTTTTTATGAAAGAACCTTTAGCATGTCTGAAGTTGCTAAAGCGGGAAGGCGCTTGACAAGCGGGATTCAGCCCCTATCATCAAGCTCCGATTTAAATTTTCTTGGCTCTTAGCGATCAGCTTTTTCACAACTCATGACAAATTTAGCGACCCCCCGATCGCCCGGTTTGTCGTGCTCAACTTTCACTTAAGGTTGCTAGCGCCATGTCTGATGAGTTCGGATTTTCGCGTCGTCGCTTTCTATTGACCGCTGGAGCCTCCGCCGCAGGCTCCATTCTTTTAAAAGGATGTTTGGGAAATCCCCCAGAACCCGGTGGCACTGCCGCTAGTCCCGCCGGAGGATCGCCCGCCAGCACCGGTAGCCCCGCAGCCTTGACCCCGGAAACCACCCCGGAAGTCACCAAAGCCAAGCTGAGTTACATCCCGATCGCCGAATCTGTTCCCCTGATCATTGCCAAGGAAAAAGGCTTTTTCGCCAAGTACGGCATGACCGAAGTGGAGGTGTCCAAGCAAGCCAACTGGGCCGCCGCTCGCGACAACGTGGTGATCGGTTCCCAAGCGGGTGGGGTTGATGGGGGTCAGTGGCAAATGCCCATGCCCCACTTAATCACCGAGGGCATCATCACCAACGGCAAAAAAGTGCCCATGTATGTGTTGGCTCAACTGGTAACCAACGCCAATGGCATCGCTGTTTCTGGCAAAAATGCCGGCAAAGGATTGGGCTTAGATCTCAAAGGTGCTCAGGCCTACATCAAGGACTATGCCAAGGCTAATGGTCGCAAATTCAAAGCAGCCCACACCTTTCCCAACGTAAACCAAGATTTCTGGATCCGCTATTGGTTTGCAGCCGGTGGAATTGACCCCAACAAAGACATCGACCTGCTGGCTGTTCCCCCGCCAGAAACCGTACAAGGGATGCGGATCGGGACGATGGATGCCTTCAGTACCGGTGACCCCTGGCCCTATCGAATTGTCAACGACAAGATTGGGTTTATGTCTTGTTTGGTCACCGAAATGTGGCCCTACCATCCCGAAGAATATTTCGCGATGCGGGCAGATTGGGTGGATGCCAACCCCAAGGCCACCAAGGCATTGCTGAAGGGAATCATGGAAGCCCAGCAATGGTGCGACAAGCCCGAAAACCGCGCAGAATTGGTGAAAATTGTTTCCGGTCGGAACTATTTCAACATTCCTGCCAACATTCTGGAGCCGCCTTTCTCAGGCAAATATGCCATGGGAGATGGCAAGCCGGACATCAACGATTTCAACAAGGGCCCGCTCTATTGGAAAGACCCGATCGGGAGCGTTTCCTATCCCTACAAGAGCCATGATCTTTGGTTCCTCACGGAAACTATTCGTTGGGGCTTCCACAAGGATTACGGTTTCACAATCGCCAAGGCTAAGGATTTGGTTGAGCGAGTCAATCGCGACAGCATTTGGCTGGAAGCTGCGAAGGAAGCAGGGATTACCGATGTGCCCAGCAGCCCTTCCCGTGGGGTAGAAACCTTCTTCGACGGCATCAAGTTTGATCCTGAAAAGCCCGAGGATTACCTCAAGAGCTTGGCCATTAAGGCTTAGGAATTCGCTCCCAAGGAACCAACTCCTTCAGGACGACTCACACACCCAATTGGTTGAATTCTGCTTCATTCAACTTCTTTCTTCGACTTTCGAGAGAACATCACCATGGCACCTTCTGTATCTCGATCGAACGGCATTTCCAAGCCCTCCGCCTTTGACCAATGGCTGAAGAAAAATGGCAGCACGATCCTATTACCTGCGATCGGGATTTTAGGATTCCTGACCATCTGGCAACTGATTGCTTGGTCGGGTGTGACCCGGTTGCCCGGCCCCCTGAGCGTGTTTACCGACGAGCGCACCCGCACCCTGCTGCTCTATCCCTTCTACGATCGCGGCGGGTTGGATAAGGGTCTGTTTTGGCAAACGATGGCGAGCCTGGTGCGCGTGGCCCAGGGTTATGCGATCGCCTCGGTCGTGGGCATTTCATTGGGGATTTTAGTGGGTCTTTCACCGGCCATTGATAAGGCACTGGATCCGGTTTTTCAGTTCTTGCGGATGATTGCACCGCTGGCGTGGGTACCGATCGCCCTGGTGACGTTCCAACAACCGGAAATTTCGGCAATCTTCGTGATTTTTGTGACCGCTGTTTGGCCGATTTTGATTAACACCACGGTGGGTGTGAAGCAAATTCCCCAGGACTACATCAACGTCAAACAGGTGTTGCAACTCAAGCAAAAAACCTTCTTCTTCAAGATTCTGTTCCCCTCGGCCCTGCCCTATATCTTCACGGGTTTGCGGATTGCGATCGGTCTGTCTTGGTTGGCAATTATTGCGGCTGAAATCGTGATTGGTGGCACATTGGGTATCGGATTCTTCATCTGGGATGCTTATCAGCAAAACTACGTCAGCGAAATCATTCTGGGCGTGGTTTACATCGGAGCTGTGGGCTTGATTCTCGATCGCGCTGTTGCCTACATCCAAACCCTGATCCTGCCGGAATAAATCGGTAAATCGCCAGTTTCAAAGGGCGCAAGCGTTGCGCCCCTACCTATTCCCTCCGCTGGTTTTTAGAGGATTGCCCCATGAGTGCATTCGTTGCGATCGAGAATCTCGAAAAAGTCTTTCCCCTCAACCAAGGTGAATACCTCGCCCTCAAGGGCATTGACCTGACGATTAAAAAGGGTGAATTCGTTTCCCTGATTGGTCACTCCGGCTGTGGCAAATCCACCCTGCTGAACATGATTTCCGGGTTGGACTTTCCCACCGATGGCCTCGTCACCCTGGAAGGGCAACGGATTAAAAAACCCGGGCCCGATCGAATGGTGGTGTTCCAAAACTATTCGCTGCTGCCCTGGTTGACCGCCCGCGAAAACATCGCCCTGGCTGTCGATGAAGTGATGGGTGATTTGCCCAAGGCCGAGCGCGATGCGATGGTGCAAACCCACATTGATATGGTGGGTTTGAAACAAGCCGCCGAAAAGCGCCCCGGTCAACTGTCCGGCGGGATGAAACAACGGGTGGCGATCGCCCGTGCCTTGGCACTCAAGCCCAAGCTGTTGCTGTTGGATGAACCCTTTGGTGCGCTTGATGCCTTGACTCGCGGCAATTTGCAAGAAAAGCTGATGCAAATTTGCGAGGAAAACCAAGTCACCGCCGTGATGGTGACTCACGATGTGGATGAGGCGGTGTTGTTGAGCGATCGAATCGTGATGCTCACCAACGGCCCCGGCTCCAAGATTGGGCAAATTTTGGAAGTGGATATTCCCCGCCCTCGCAAGCGGATGGAAGTGGTGGAACACCCCAGCTACTACAAGCTGCGATCGGAAATGATCTACTTCCTAAACCAACAGAAACGGGTGAAGAAGATCCGCGCCCGCAAGGTGGAAGTGGTCGCCAAACATGGCTTGGAAAAAGTCAATTTGGAAATCGGCTTTGTGCCCCTCACCGCCTGCGCTCCCCTGGCTGTGGCCAAAGAAAAGGGCTTCTTTGAAAAATATGGTCTTGATGAAGTCAACCTGGTGCGGGAAACCAGTTGGCGCGGCATCGTAGATGGGATTGCCGGTGGCTACATCGACGCGGCCCAAATGCCCTCGGGGATGCCAATTTGGTTAACCGTTGGCGGCCATGAGGATCGCCCCTTGCCCACGGTCACTTCCCTGACCATGAGCCGCAACGGAAACGCCGTCACCCTTTCCAAAAAGCTGTTTGATGCGGGTGTCCAAACCGCCGCCGACTTCAAAAAGCTGCTGCGGGAAACGCCGGGTAAATCCCACATTTTGGGGATGGTTCACCCCTCTTCCATGCACAATTTGCTGCTGCGTTATTGGCTAGCAGCCAACGAAATTGATCCCGATCATGATGTGCATTTGGAAACGATTCCGCCGGCCCAAATGGTGGTGGATTTGAAAGCGGGCAGCATTGACGGCTATTGCGTCGGTTCGCCCTGGAACCTGCGGGCCGCCATGGAAGGCGTGGGCGTGACGATCGCCACCGACCTGGAAATCTGGCAAGGACACCCCGGCAAAGTCCTGGGCGTGCGCGAGGACTGGGCCAACGCCTACCCCAACACCCACGTGGCCCTGGTGAAGGCGCTGCTGGATGCCTGCCGCTACTGCTCCGACCCGGCGAACCACTTGGAAGTCCGCAAAATCCTGAGCGATCGCGCCTATGTGGGCACCCGCGAGGAATACATCCACCTGGGCGATCCAAAGGAGCTGACCTGCGACCTGGGCAACCCGATCGAATATGCCCACCACTGGTTCTATGGCGAAGGGGCCAACCGTCCCAGCCGCACGGAACACCTGTGGATGATGGCGCAGATGGCTCGCTGGGGCGATGTGCCCTTCCCGCGCAACTGGCTGGAAGTGCTGGAGCGGGTGGTGCGCCCAACCACCTACAGCATCGCCGCCCGGGAGCTGGGCTTGCTGGATGAGAAGTTCCGGCGCGGGGCGATCGAACTGTTTGATGGCTCGGCCTTCGACGCGGAAGACCCGATCAGCTACCTGAACAGTCTGGCGATTAAGGCCAACATCTCGATCGCCGAAGTTCACCTCGATCCGCCACGCATCTTGGCTGCCTAAATTCCGAAGAGGGCGCACGGCGGTGCGCCCCTACAGAGAAACATCGCTTCAGTTTGCAATCCGAATTAACCGATTCGTCGGAGGTTTTTAGGATGTCGATCGCCACCAACAGCGCTCAAAAAGTTGCGCCGCTCCAGTCTTCCGGCACGCCCTTTCTAGAGTTCAAAGGGGTTAACAAAACCTACCCCACCGGCAAAGGCCCCTACGTCGTTTTGGATGGGGTGAACCTCACCGTTAATGAGGGTGAATTTATCTGCGTAATCGGTCACTCCGGTTGCGGGAAATCGACCCTGTTGAGCATGGTTTCTGGGTTTGCCCAGCCCACCCACGGCACGGTGCGCCTCAAGGGTCAAGACATCAAAAAGCCCGGGCCCGATCGAATGGTGGTGTTCCAAAACTACGCCCTATTGCCCTGGTTGACGGTGTTTGAAAACGTCTATCTAGCGATCGATGCGGTGTTTCCCGAAAAACCTGAACGGGAAAAGCGTGCTATGGCTCGCGACAACCTGGCCATGGTGGGTCTCAGCGAAGCCATGGAAAAGAAGCCACCGCAAATTTCCGGGGGTATGAAGCAGCGGGTTTCGATCGCCCGCGCCCTTTCTATTCAACCGGAAGTGTTGATTCTCGATGAACCCTTTGGTGCGCTGGATGCGATCACCAAGGAAGAACTCCAAGAGGAATTGCTGAAAATTTGGAGTGGTCGCCGCTGCACGGTGTTGATGATCACCCACGACATTGATGAGGCGCTCTTCTTGGCCGATAAGTTGGTGATGATGACCAACGGCCCTTCCGCAAAAATTGGGGAAGTGATGGAAATTCCGTTCGATCGCCCGCGCGATCGCGATCTGATCATGGAAGATCCGCGCTACTACGATCTGCGGAACTACGCCCTCGATTACCTATTCAATCGCTACGCCCACGACGACGAATAGGCGCGACAATTTTTCAGTTTTCTCCTCAGCAACTTTGCTTCTTCCCCGTTTGCCCCATCAGGGCGATCGGGGATTTTTATTGCCTATAGAGAGTGACCCATATCAATTTAGAAGTCGAAGGAGAATCTAGGAAGACCAGATCAATCAATAACTGCTTTTAAAACATTTCTCAAGTCAGGATCTGATGGACGTTTAGCAAACTGCTCATGGCTATATAGCCACACCAACCGAATAATTCGTGCTTCAGCGTCCACAAGATACATTAAGCGAATCTGGCCAGATGCCCCGCGCCCTACTTTCAGCTCCAGTTTGTGAAACGTCCAGTTATCAGGCAACCGGAAGCGACTAGGTAATGGTTCTTGGCGAGAACTTGGTGGATGAGGATCATCCATCAACTGTTCTAATATGAAGGTCATCTGACTGACCATCACTTGACCTGTAGCCTTAACCAACTTTTTAAAAGAGCGCTGAAATTGCTCAGAACTCTCAATCGAGAAGGGAGTTAAGCCAGTCATTCACTGCTCCTTTCTCAATCGTAGCGGTGGGTGGATTTGTTAAGGATGTATGGAGCATCTGGGTCATCGCCGCATCATAAACTGGCGATGATCGCTCAATTTGCTCTAATTTTTGATCACCTAATGCTTTGAGATCATTCAGTGAAATGGGTTGTGTTGAGCTCGCTTCCGCAGGCAGTCCTCGACGAGCCTTCTGCCAAGGAAATTCACCATGACTCATATCACTCAATCGGTAGGCATGATAGTTACCAAAGTGATCCCAAACCTCATCGAGAACCGATTGGATTTCTTTTGAAAGATGAGATAGCTTTTTTCGCTCAGGAAATGGCAATTGCTGGGCTTCAAAGTCACTATAAAATCGATAGGCAGGTGGGCAAACGGGCCCATATCGCCATGCTTGAATCTCTTCAGCAAAGAGCGGTTGATCATACAAAGCCAGGTGCAAGCTCTGGGCGTAATAGAGCAGCTTTTGCACCTTCATATTGGTTATATCGACTTCCAAGCCATCTTCATAGGCTCGGGCAATGAAGTATTGAGCAGCATCGAGGCAGCTAATCATGGCTTGGGTTCCCCTCTGCTTTGGTCGATCGCTAATCACTTCTCAGTCCATTCTAGAGTTCTCGACTGTTCAAAATCCAGTTCCAAATGCGGGAAAAACGCGATCGCACATGCTTCAGACGATTCAAAAGCATTAAAAAACCGCCCGAAGCTTGTTCGAGCGGGGTGTGGTGTGAGGAGTGAACGGAAACATGCGTCTCCGCTATACCTCTATTCTATACGCTGAGTTTGCCTCTCGATAAGGATTGTGGCCGATCGCCCTATAAATTGAGACGAATCGACAACCTCAGCAGGCGATCGACTATTTGCCCATGCCCAACTGTTGGGCCTTCTGATACACCTTGCCCTCGGTCAACAGCGACGGCGCAACGGCCACCTCCACTTGCTGCATTTCCTTCAGGGTGCTGGCTCCCAACGTGCCCATGCTGGTCTTCAGTGCGCCCAACAGGTTGTGGGTTCCGTCGTCCAACTTCGCGGGGCCGATCAGGATTTCTTCCAGGGTTCCCGTTGTGCCCACCTTGATTCGCGTCCCCCGGGGCAGCACGGGGCTAGGCGTGGCCATGCCCCAGTGGAAGCCGCGACCCGGCGCACCGGCCGCCCGCGCAAAGGGCGAGCCAATCATCACCGCATCGGCTCCGCAGGCGATGCACTTGCAGATGTCGCCGCCGGTCACCAAGCCACCGTCAGCAATAATCGGCACGTATTTACCCGTCTTGGCGTGGAATTCGTCGCGAGCGGCCACGCAGTCGGCCACGGCAGTCGCTTGGGGCACACCAATGCCCAACACCCCGCGCGAGGTACAGGCCGCACCGGGGCCAATGCCCACCAACACGGCGGCGGCTCCGGCTTCCAACAGTTGCAGGGTCACTTCATAAGTGACGCAGTTGCCCAGGGCCACGGGCATCGGCATTTCTTTGCAGAATTTTGCCAAGTTCAGCGGGGTCACGCCTTCGGGGGAGACGTGGTTGGTGGAAACAACGGTGGCTTGGATAAAGAGGATATCGGCTCCGGCTTCGGCGATCACGCTGCCGAATTTTTGGGCGGCGATCGGGGTGGCGCTGACGGCTGCGATGCCGCCGCCGGCCTTCATTTCCTGAATTCGCTTAGCAATCAAGGCTTCTTTGATCGGTTCGGCGTAGAGTTCTTGCATCAAGGGCACGAATTCATCTTTGCCGACGGAGGCAATCCGATCGAGAATCGGTTCGGGATCCTCGTAGCGGGTTTGGATCCCTTCCAGGTTCAACACGCCCAATGCCCCCAACTGGGCCAGCTTGATGGCGGTTTGGACATCCACCACGCCGTCCATGGCGCTGGCAATAATCGGGATCGTGCGTTCGATGCCGCCGATCGTCCAGCGGGTATCGGTGACGTTTGGATCAACGGTGCGGCCCCCCGGCACCAGGGCGATTTCATCAATACCGTAGGCCCGGCGAGCGGTTTTGCCTCGTCCCAATTGAATGTCCACTGCGCTTGCTTGCTCCTTGGCTCGAATCGAGGTTTGCGATCGCTCATATAGATAACCCTAGAATTCGTTTTGCAGAGCGAATTCGGGGGGTGATTGAGCGGGTTGGCGAAATGTATTCCAGCTAGGGTATCAAATCTAGCAGACGGCGCGATCGCTTCTAGAATCTTGGGCGATCGATTCGCGATCGCCCCCTTGACTTTCGGAGGACTGGGCCGGGAATGGGCGGGTTGCGCGGCCCCCGCAACGGTACAATTTGGGGCAGCGTTGCGGTCTGGCGCGGTTTTGCTGGCGCACGATCGCTGGTGAAATGAGGGGTTGCCCGCGTGGCTCCCTTGGTGTTGGCCGGCCCCTGGCCGACCCTGTGCTAATCCCAAAAGCCGCAGTGATGTTGTCAATTGCCCCTGTGAATTGCCCTATGGGTGCTGCTGAGTGGCCGGAAGTTTCTGCAACCAACGGAATCGCCACAGGTGCGATCGAACCGGAGCAATTACTCGATTTAGCCCAGCGGGCCGGTGCCGAAGCCGCTGAAGTTTATCAATCCCAGTCCCTATCGCGGCCGGTTTCCTTTGAAGCAAACCGCCTGAAGCAAATTGAAAGCGCCCAGGCCGCGGGCACGGCCCTGCGGCTTTGGAAAAATGGTCGGCCCGGCCTGGCGGTGGCCTATGGGCCCGTGGATGCCCAGGCCTTGGTGGAACGAGCGATCGCCCTCAGTGCGCTGAACGACCCGGAAGACATTGAACTGGCTGACAGCGCCGCCGCCGACCACTACCCAGACTTGGGCCAGGCGATCGCCGTGGAACAGTTAATTGAGTGGGGCAAAAGCGCGATCGCCCATATTCGCGATCGCCATCCCGATGTGCTCTGTTCTGCGGAGTGGGAAGCGGATGTGGAAACCACCCGATTGGTGAACTCCCGCGGCCTCGACTGTGGCTACAGCGACACCACCTTGGGCTGTTACCTGTCCGCCGAGTGGGTGCGGGGCGATGACTTTTTATATGTGGCCGATGGACAAACCCAGCGCGATCGACTCGACCCGATCGCGATCGCCCAACAGGTGGTGCAGCGGCTCGATTGGTCTCGGCAAAACGCCGCCACCCTCACCGGCCGGTTGCCCGTCCTGTTCACAGCCAAAGCCGCCGACATGCTTTGGGGAACCGTCCAAGCCGCCCTCAATGGCAAGCAAGCCCTCGAAGGAGCCTCGCCTTGGGGTGGGCAAACGGGCAAGTTGGAAGGCAGCCGCCTGGGCGATCGGGTCTTGGATGGGGGAGTAACCCTGTCTCAGCAGCCCGAAGCGGGGCCCTACAGTTGCCCCTTTGATGACGAAGGCACGGCCACCCGGGCCATTGATTTTGTGAAAGACGGGGTGCTGCAAAGTTTCTACGCCGATCGCAAAACCGGCCGCCGCCTGGGCATTGGCACCACCGGCAACGGTTTCCGGCCCGGCTTGGGCAGCTATCCGGCTCCCGGCCTGTTCAACATGGTAATTACCCCCGGCCAAGATAGTTTGGAGCAACTGATTGCCAATTTGCCCTCGGGCCTGATCATTGACCAAATGTTGGGTGGCGGCGCAGGCATTTCCGGAGATTTTTCCGTGAATATTGACCTGGGCTTTTGGGTGGAGCAGGGGCAAATTGTCGGCCGAGTCAAGGACACCATGGTGGCGGGCAATGTTTATGCCGCCTTGAAACAGGTGGTGGCGCTGGGGGGAGATGCGGAATGGAACGGCTCTTGCTACACACCCTCGATCGTGGTGGATGGCCTGTCGATTACGGGGCGATCGGGCGATTAGGCGATCGGCCGCATTCTGGCCAGGCAACGGACAGGAAAGCTAACGGGCCAGCTCCCAGCAATCACCAGCCATAGGGCGATCGCCCCAAAAGCAAGGGCGCACCGAAATGCGCCCCCCCTTTCAACTATTCAGTTCATGGCATTGGGCTGATGCCGTTTGGCCATGCAGCCCCAGCGATCGGAACGGTTAGCCCACGGCCCCAGCGGTCGCCAGGGTCGATCGCAGGCTCAAGACCTGTTGCAGACGGCGGCTTTCTAGCTCCAGCACCCGGCGGGACAGCTCGCGATCCTGATCCAGTAGGTCATCAAAGCGATCGACCGGCATGGCCAAAATTCGCGTCGGCTCCGACAGGGCCACCACCGTGCCCGTTTGCTCCGAATGGGCCAGCACTTCCAGCTCATCAAGCACTTGCCCCGGATGGAACGCGGTCGGCTCCGGCTCGCCCGGTCGGGTGATTTGCGCGTCGCCTTCGATCAACACCAGCAGTTCGCGGCAGGTGTCGCCCGCCTCGACGATTTCAGCGCCGGCCCGGTAGCTGCGGACTTCCGATCGCGCCGCCACCTCCAGCAGCAATTGCCCGTTCAAATCCGCGAAGAAATCGGTATTGGCCAAGGCCGCCAATTTTTCCAGGGTCGGACAATCCACCAACAGCAGGGGCCGATCGGGGTCGGCATCCACCACCCGTTGGGCCGTGTCCGCCACGATCGGGTCAGGAGCCGCCAGCCAATCCCGCGCCAAGCTCACGGCCCGGGGCCGATCGACCCGCGCTAAGCCAAACAGGGCCACCGCCTGGGCCGTGGGCGGCATTTCCACCTCGCCCAGCAAATGGGCCAGGTCATCGGCAATGTCCGAAGCGGGCAGGTCGATCGCACAAGCGCCGCCCCCCGGTGCATTGAGCTGCTGCCAAATCTCGGGAGTCAGTCGATCGCTCCAGCGATCGTCCGGATCGGCTAGCACATCCGGCAGGGTCACGGCCGCCAAGGTGCTGAGGGTTTGGGCAAACCGCTCGGCCACCGGGTCGTTGCCCAACCGCTCCAGAATTTCCAGCAGCCCGCGAATCACCAACTCCTGCTGGTGGCGCACGGTCGATCGCAACACCGTGAGCAACGACGACAGGGCCGGCTGGGCCAGCAGTTGCGGTTGGTGCAAGCGGCGGAACCGATCGACCTCCACGGTCAGCCGCGCGATCAGTCGATCGCCCCGCTGTTCCGCCGCCTGGACGCGATCGAGCTGAGCGATCGCCCGTTCTTCGTCACTGGCGCTAATCCCATATTCCAACCGCAGGGCCGCCAACTCCTCGGGGTTGACCGCCAAGGATTCCAGGGCACTTTGGCGCGGGCCGCCCCGATTTTCTTGCAGGGCGATCGTCCGCTCCAGAGCGCGCCGATAGCCCGTCAAGCGCACCAGATTTTCCAAGCTGCGTTGGCGGTTCGGATCGAGCAGGGCCGGATCTTCCACGCCCAACTGGGCCAGAATTTCCCGGTGATCATCATCGGAAATATCCAACTCTTGACGCAATTGCCGCAATACTTCCAAGCTGCTGGCGGTGTCCGTAAAGCCTTCTTCCAAGGATTCGCGCAGCACGCCTTTGTAGGCTTCCCGCCGTTGATTTTGGGTGAAGCCGGGCAGCACTTTGGCCAGCACATACAGCTCGTGGGGGTTCAGATCGTCGATCGACCGGCCCTCAAAATATTGCGCCACATCCAACCGCATTTTCACCAACTGTTTGCGGAAGCGGTTGGCCAAGTTCTCCAACGAATAAAGCCGGGGGCTGCGGGCCCAGGCCCGTTGCAACCAAAAGGCACTGAGCAGCACGAGAGACACATCCCACAACCACTGCACTTTATAGGGCAGTTGGGTGATGATCGGCCGGCCGCCAAAGATAAAGAAGAAGTTGAACACCGCAAAGGTGCAGATCGTGAAAATTCGGTGTTGCAGCACTTCGCGGGGCAACTTGGCGCTGCCGGCCCACAGTTGCCGAATCGCCCGCTCCGCCGCCAGTCCGATCGCCACGCCCAGCACCGTAAATAGCCCCAAGGTCAAGGGCACGGCCAGCAGTTTGGGAATCGCGATCGCCTGGCCCGCCAGATAAAAACCAGGTTTCAGCCATTGGCCGATCGCGTCGGCTTGCCGCGCCCAATAGCCGGACATGTAGTAGTTCCAGTTCCCGGCGTAGAGGTAGTAATAGCCAAAGTAGCCGACCACCAAGCCCACATAGCCGTAGTAGAGCCAGCGGGTGGTGCGATCGGTGATGTCATCCCAATACGATCGCTCGGAGTCAATATCAATGCAGGGATTTTGGCAGGCCACACAGGCGCTGCGTTCCTTGCCTTCCGGGTCGATCGTCCGGCACATGGACTGGGTAATCGGCGTTTCGCTGGTGTGGGCCTTGCTGGCAAACAGGCCGCCCGGTTCGCCATAAACCCGCTGCACCGGAGCCATCGGGCAAAAATATTGACACCAGGACTTGCCGCCGTAGAAATAGCCCACCGCAATGGCGATCGCGATCGTCCCCAACAGCCACAGGCCCAGGGCCAGGCGATCGGAATTGATCACCAAAATCCGCAAGCACAGGCCCACAAACAGCCAGCCAAATTGCAAATAGGGATAGTTACGCCCCAGCCAGGAATTGGGTTTCACCTTGGCCAGTTCCGATTTCACCTTGCCGGTTTTCGGGTCGGTTTTGGTGCGTTGTCGCTGCCAACCCAAGGCCCGGGGAATTTGCGACAAAAACGACAGGGGGCAAATCCGCCGCCACAGCTCGTGGCCAAACACCAACAAAATCAAAATCCCCGCCGGAACCACAATCCCCCAAAACAGGGAAGTCCCGATCGGGTAGGGCTGCTCAGGCAAGCAGTTGCCCTGGACGGTGACGCATTGGGTGGGGTCAACCCGAAACGGACTCCAGGTTTGTTCCCAGCGGGTCAAGGCGGAGGAAAAGGGGTCGTAAAACAGGGAGGCGATCGTGCCTAACCACCCGATCGTCAGCACCCAGCGAACCCGATGAAAGGTGCGTTCAGAGAAGCGAGCGAACATGAGTTTTTTGAGCGAAATAGGGGAGCAACAAAAACGAAATCAGGTCAATGAATCCTGCTATCAACGCACAGAATGAGGTGCAGGGCCAGCCCCGCACCTCAATCTTAAAAAATCGCCATTACAAGTTGGGAAGCGGCGGTTCCTCTGCCGGTCTCCTAACGATTGAGCCGATCGAGGGCGAGATTCAGCTTCAGCACATTCACCCCCGGCTCGCCAAACAGATTCAGGAACGGGCGATCGGTGGCTTGGTCAATCAGGCTCCGCAGTTGGTCGGGAGTGACTTGCCGGGCGCGGGCTACCCGATCGAGCTGGGCGATCGCGCTGGCGGGGCTGATGTGCGGATCCAAACCAGAGCCGGAACTGTAGAGCAAATCGCCCGTGGGTTCGATGCCGGCCTGTTGGAGGCGCTGTTTTTCCGTGGCGATCCGTTCCGCGAGGGCCGGGTTGGTGGGGGCCAGGTTGCTTGCGCCAGAGATGCCGGTTTTGGCCACCTGGGGATCGGTGCTGTAGGCGATCGCGCTGGGGCGGGGCCAAAAGTAGCGATCGCTCGTGAAGGGCTGACCAATCAGGGCTGACCCGATCGCCTGACCTTGAGCATTCGTTAGCAAGCTGCCATTGGCCTGGAACGGCAGGGCCGCCCCCGCCAGCAACAAAATCACCGGGTAAATCACCGCCGTCAACAACCACAGGGCCGCCGACAGTCGCAGCGATCGCCCCATTTCGCGTAGGAAGTCCATGATCTAAAACCGCTCCGGTTGAAAAATCGCCACGAACAGATAAATCGACAGGGCAATGGTGGCCAGGCCCAACAGGGCGATCGCCCCCAGTTGGCCGCTGTTCAGGGGGGCTTGGCCCGTAGCGGCGGCCGTGGCCGGGGCGATCGCGGCGAGGGCGGCGAGCCAAGCCAGGCCCCAGCGCAGGCTCCAGCGCACCCAAGGCGTGAGGCGGCGATCGGGCGATCGATCCGGTGCTGAATGGTGCAACAGGGTTTTCATGGAAATTAGGCTCCGGCTGGATAAACGCTCAAATGCTTGCTTGACCTACGGGACGGTTCCTTGGATTGCCCTCACCCCAACCCCTCTCCCAGGTCGGGAGAGGGGCAATCTTTTCTCCCCTTCGCCCTCCTTGGGAGAAGGGGCCGGGGGATGAGGGCATTAATAACGAACTCAACCGACCCAGCGGCCGATTGCCACATCGATCGCCTTGATTGCAATGAACGGGGCGATCGTGCCGCCCAGGCCGTAGACCAGAATGTTGCGCTGCAAGAGGCGATCGGCCGACAGGGGCCGGAACGCCACCCCCCGCAGGGCCAAGGGCACTAGCGCCGGGATGATCAGGGCGTTGTAGATCAAGGCGGACAGCACCGCCGAGTTGGGACTCGTCAGGCCCATCACGTTCAGGGGCCCCAGCCCGATCGAGGCAAACAGGGCCGGGATAATCGCGAAATACTTGGCCACGTCGTTGGCGATCGAGAAGGTGGTCAAGGCTCCCCGGGTCATCAGCAGTTGCTTCCCGATCGTCACGATGTCGATCAACTTCGTGGGGTCGGAGTCGAGATCGACCATGTTCGCCGCTTCCTTGGCCGCTTGGGTGCCGGAGTTCATGGCTACCCCCACGTTGGCTTGGGCCAGGGCGGGCGCGTCGTTCGTGCCGTCGCCAGTCATGGCCACCAGCTTGCCTTGGGCTTGCTCCCGTTGGATGGCGGCGATTTTGTCTTCGGGCGTGGCTTCCGCGATGAAGTCATCCACCCCCGCTTCTCGGGCAATCACTTCGGCGGTGATCCGGTTGTCGCCCGTGAGCATGACGGTGCGAATTCCCATTCGCCGCAGTTGGTCAAACCGCTCGCGGATGCCGGGTTTGATCATGTCTTTCAAATAGATCACGCCGTAGATTTGGTTGTTTTCGCAAACTGCCAAGGGTGTGCCCCCCAACCGCGACACCTGCTCGAAGGCCGCGTCCAAATCGGCGGGAATCGAGCCACCGCGCGATCGAGCAAATCCCTTGATCGCATCCACCGCGCCCTTGCGGTATTCTGTGCCGTCGGGCAAATCCGTGCCGCTCATCCGGGTGCGGGCGGAAAAGTCCAGGCCCGTGGCGGCTTCCGGCGTGGGATTGGGGCGATCGCTCAGTTTTTCTGCCAGCCGGACGATCGACTTGCCCTCGGGGGTTTGGTCAAACCAACTGGCGGCCCAGGCCACGCGGGCCACGGTGTCGATCGGGTGGCCGCCCACGGGAATGAACTGTTCTGCCAGGCGGTTGCCGAGGGTAATCGTGCCGGTTTTGTCCAGCAGCAGGGTGTTGATGTCGCCGCAGGCTTCCACGGCTCGGCCCGAGGTGGCGATCACGTTGAACTGGGCCACCCGATCCATCCCGGCAATCCCGATCGCGCTCAACAGCCCCCCGATCGTGGTGGGGATCAAGGCCACCAACAGGGCAATCAAAATCGCAATGCTGGCGGGACTTTGCACATAGGCAGCCACGGGCGGCAAGGTGGCGATCGCCAACAAAAACACCTGGGTCAACACCGCCAACAACACCGTGAGGGCAATTTCGTTGGGGGTTTTGCGGCGCTCGGCTCCTTCCACCAGGGCAATCATTCGATCGATAAACCCCTGCCCCGGATCGGCGGTGACGCGAATTGTCAGCTCGTCGGACACAATCCGCGTGCCGCCCGTGACGCTGCTGGCCGTGTCCGATCCCGGCTCCTTCAGCACCGGAGCCGACTCGCCAGTAATCGCCGACTCATCCACCGAAGCCACCCCGGCCAACACTTCCCCATCGGCGGGGATCACATCGCCCGCGGCCACCCGTACCCGATCGCCCCGTTGCAACCGAGATGCAGATATGGCTTCTTCGCTGCCATCGGGCAACAACCGCCGGGCGATCGTGTCTGCTTTGGTGGCGCGTAGGGCATCGGCCTGGGCTTTGCCGCGACCTTCGGCGATCGCCTCGGCCAAGTTGGCAAACCAAACCGTCGCCAACAAAATCAGGGCGATCGCGCCATTCACGGCCCGGGCATTCGGATCGGCCACGGGGCCAAACAAATCCGGGGCGATCGTCACCAACAGCGTCACCACCGTGCCCAACCAGACCACGAACATCACCGGGTTATGCACCGCCTGGCGCGGGTCGAGCTTCCAAAAGGCCTGCTGAATGGCGCGGCCATATAACCCTTGGTGACTGACTTTGGGCGTGTGGCGACGTTGCGATCGGGGGCCGCCCGGAGTGCGCCGCATCTTATTTGCAAGACTGTTCATAAACAGACGGTTCCTAACAAAAGCGCTGAATGGATTAACGGCTCCACCACCCGGGGCAAGGGGCTTAAGCCCCTTGTCTTCAACGGTTTCGGGATAGTGAAATCAGGGTCTTGGGAAATAGGGAGCGACCTAACGCAGGGCAAATCCTTCGGCAATCAGCCCCAGGGTCAACACCAGAAAAGCGGACTTACCGAGAAAGCAGGCTTACTGAGAGCGCGAACTTAAAGAAAACTTAATTACTAAAACCAAAGTTTTTAGTAGTGCCTTAAGTAATGACAAAGTAGTAAAATTTTGTGACCCAAGTGATTAACTATCAAAAAAATTATTATCTCACAAATTTTGTCGAGGTCTTCAATTATGAGATGCAATTAAAGTTGGACCAACCTTAGCCTCAACCTTATACCCTTGACCAACCATGTATCTAAACACTGGATGCTGAAGGGGCTTAGAGAAATCAAATCCATGAGCTTCTACAAGAAGAATTTTCGGGCAAAATCGTTGAATATCAAATGACCACAAAATTTCCTCATCTAGACCCTCACAATCGATATCCAGGATATCTATTGATTGTTTAGGGGGAAGATATTGGTCAAGAATTGAGTTGAGTGTTCGCATTTCAATTAATCTTGATCCCAGGTAGTGAAATCCTGAGTCTTTAAATCCCTGAGCCATAGCATCGGAGAATGTGTTAACTGCACCATCAGAAAACATATGTAATTTTTCAAGGCCACATGTGTTTCCTACGCCAAAATTCAAATTAATATCTCTTGGTCTTGCAGACTCAAATAAAGCAATGGAGTGGGGGTTAGGATCAATGTTAATTCCCTTCCAGCCGACATTGTACAAGAAGTTTGTGTTTGAGTAGAGAGATGGGTGAAACGCTCCAACATCTACATAAAAACCAGGACACCTAATATCAATACTTAATACTGACAGTAAATGCCTTAGAACAGCATCTTCACCACATTGAGAGTAACTGTTATAGTGCTGCATTGATTTTAATATCCAGAAAAAGTTTTTGATTAGTAGCAGTGAGCTACAAAAACACTCAAACACTTCTTTTATTTTAGCACTCATGATGATCAGGAGTCATGAAATTGAATTGAGAGCAAAATAGGCATTCATGAGGCAAAAGCAAAATTATTTATTATCACAAAATATACTTTATTGTGACAAATTAGTTTGTGCAAAAAAGTTCTGTTTTAATTGAAGACTTTAAAGCCGTTAGATAAAATTCCTTGTCTTCAACGGTTTCGGGATCGTGGAATCAGGGTCTTGGGAAATTACGAAGCGACCTAACGCAGGGCGAATCCTTCGGCGATCGGCCCCAGGGCCAACACCGGGAAAAAGGTCAACAAGCCCAAAATCAAAATCGTTACGCCCGTCACCGTCGTGAACAAAAACGTGTCCGTGCGGAGCGTGCCCGAGGTGGCCGGAGCCGGTTGCTTTTGGGCCATGCCGTCCGCCAGCAACAGCAACGCCGCGATCGGCAGGTAGCGCCCCGCCAAAATGCTGACCGTTGCCGACAGGTTCCACCACAGTGTCCCGTCACCCAAGCCCTCAAAGCCCGAGCCATTGTTGGCCGCTGCCGAGGCGTATTCATAAATCACCTGGGAAACCCCGTGGAAGCCGGGGTTGGAAATGCCCGCCAATTGCTCCGGAAAGGCCAGGGCGATCGCCCCGGGAATCAACACAAACACCGGGTGAACCAGCAAGATCGCACTGGCCAAAATGATTTCCCGTTTTTCGATTTTGCGGCCTAGGAATTCCGGCGTGCGACCCACCATCAAGCCGGTTAAAAACACCGTCAAAATCAGGAACACATACAGATAAGCCGTGCCAGTGCCTTGGCCGCCCCAAACCATCTGCAAAAACAAACCCAGCAAGGTGGCCAAACCACTCCCCGGCATCAGGGAATCATGCATTCCATTCACAGCGCCGCACATGGTGGCCGTGGTGGTGACTGCCCAAAGAGCCGTTTGGGCCCAACCAAAGCGCTGTTCTTTGCCTTCCAAGTTGGGGCCAGGAGCCAGGGTCGGGTTGCCTTGCCACTCTGCGATCGCACTGAGGGCAATTAAGCCCACAAAAATGCTGCCCACCAAGCCAAATAACCACCAAGCTTGTCGCCGATTTTGGCTGATTTCCCCATAGGTAAAAATCAACCCCACGGGAATTAGCAACATCGCCACAATTTCTAAACTATTGGTGAAATTGTTGGGATTTTCAAAGGGGTGAGCGGAGTTAATGGCAAAGAATCCGCCGCCGTTTTCCCCCAGTTGTTTAATCGCTTCAAAGTGGGCCACGGGGCCGCGGGCGATCGCCTGGGTTGTCCCTTCCAAGGTGCTAGCCATTGCTGGCCCAGCTAGGGTTTCCGGCGCACCATTCAGCAACAGCAACAGGGCGATCGGGATCGACAGGGGCAACAACACCCGCGTGATCGATCGCGTCAAATCCCGATAGAAATTGCCCAAGGGTTGCCCACTTAGGCCGCGAATAAACGCGATCCCCACGGCCAGCCCCGTGGCCGCCGAGAAGAACATCAAGTAGCCCAAAATTCCCACTTGGGAACCGTAGCTAATCGCCGTTTCGCCCGAGTAATGTTGCTGGTCGGTGTTGGTTAGAAAGGAGACGATCGTATGCACCGCCAAGTCCCAACTGGGCGCACCCACACCCGTGGGATTCAGGGGCAAGCGGTCTTGCAGCCAAAACCCGCCAAACCCCACTAGAGCGATCGCCAAGTTACTGGCCAACACCGCCCGCAGATATTGCCCGCCGGTCATCGGCTCATCGGTGCGGTGGCGAATTTGCCGGTATAGCCAGCGTTCGGGCAGCCAGTCCGGCCCTTGGAATACCCGCGCCATGTAGCGCCCTAAAAATGGGGCGATCGCCCCCACGATCAACAACGTCAGGGCAATTTGCAACCAGCCCGATAGCATAAAGACCCGATCCACTCGATCGGACGAAAGACCAGACCCCCATCCACCCGATCGCGGGCGCTGGGGAATCCTCTCAATCGTCGGGCGATCGCCCCGCATCCGCCATCTATCAATCGGTCTAAACATCCGGCCTAGGCGATCGTCGATCTATACCAACCGTTTAGTCCTGTAGGTTGGGTTGAGCTGTGCGAAACCCAACGCGATCAATGCAAGGGTTACAGGCGTTGGGTTTCGTGCCTCAACCCAACCTACGAGATGATCTTTATAAACGCCACCGGATCGCTCCCACTGCTAACCCCAGGACAATGCCATGACTCGGCGATCGACCCCATCAGTTCCCTTGGCCCGGCAACGGGTTTGGATCGGCAGCGCCACGGTGCTTTGGACGGTGCTGGCGATCGCCGCTGAATTTTTGACCCCCACCGATTACGTGTTGGGCTATTTATATGTAGTTCCGGTCGGGCTGGTGGGGGCCTATGGCCGGCCCAAAACCACCATGGTCGTCACCCTGGGGGCGATCGGGCTGGTGTTGCTCAACCTGTGGGTGCCGGCCGGGGCGATGGGTTCACCGGCCGCCATCACCAATCGGTTATTGGTTTGTTTGGCCCTGTTGGTCACGGCCCTGTTGAGCGATCGGGCCCGGCGCGATCGCACCCGGCTGGCTCAACAACAGGCCCAACTGGCCGCCCAAAGCCAGCTCGCCCAACTGCGCGAAGACTTTGCCGCCACCTTGACCCACGACCTGAAAACGCCGCTACTTGGGGCGATCGCCACCCTGGAAGCCTTCCAAGCCCAACAACTGGGCCCCGCCACCGAACAACAGCAACAGGTGTTGGCAGTGATGTTACGCAGTCATCGCAACAGCTTGCGCCTGCTGGAAAGCGTCCTGGAAATTTATCGCAACGACGCGGAAGGGGTCTTGCTTGATCGCCAGCCTTGGGAGTTGGGAGAGTTGGCGGAACGGGCGATCGCGCCGTTGCGGGTGTTGGCGGCGGGGCGGCGCGTCACGATTCGGCTGGAGCGCGGCGATTCGGGCTTTTGGGCCAGCTTTTGGGTGGCAGCCGATGCCTTGCAGTTGGAACGGGCGATCGATAATTTGCTGCTGAATGCCCTCAACCACGCGCCGCGCGACTCGCAAATTTTGGTGCAGTTGCGATCGCTCGGGTCTTGCCATCGGCTGGAAGTTTCTGATTCGGGCCCCGGGATTCCCCCGGCGGCGCTGCCCAAGCTGTTCGATCGGTTCTATCAAGCGGGCAGCGATCGCCAGCTCACCGGCTCGGGGTTGGGTCTTTATCTCAGCCGCCAAATCATCGAAGCCCACGGCGGTAGAATCTGGGCAGAGAATCGATCGCCCCAAGGCGCAACCTTCCTGGTGGAGCTGGCCGCTTGTCCTCCGCCAATTACCCCCGCAGTCCATGCAAATTCTGCTGATTGAAGACGACGAGCTATTTCGCCTGGGGCTGACGATCCGGCTCCAGCAGGAAGCCGATTGGCAGGTGGCGGCGGCGGCCGATGGCGAACAGGCGATCGAGCTGGCGCGCCAACAATGTTTTGATGTGGCACTGCTGGATATTGGGTTGCCGGGGCTAGGCGGCGTGGAAACCTGTCGGCAACTGGTGCAGATTCAGCCCGCTTTGCCCGTGTTGGTTCTCACCTCCCGTGCTGAACCCGACGCGATCGCCCGGTTGGTGGCCGCCGGAGCACGCGGCTATTGTCGCAAGGGGATCAGCGCCGAAACGTTGATTCTGGCGATGCGATCGATCGCCGCCGGGGCCTCCTGGTGGGATGACCTGGCCACCAGCCAAATCCAAGCGGCCATGGCTCAATCGGGGGAATCTAGCGTTTCCAAAACCGTCACGAGTCGGGGCGATCGCCTGGCCACGGGGGCGATCGAGGAACTCACCCACCGGGAACAGGAAATTTTGCATCTGATTGCTCAAGGCCAAAGCAACCAAGACATTGCCCAAACCTTACACATTGCCCCCGGCACGGTGCGGGTGCATGTCCATGCCATCTTGCAAAAACTGGGCGTGCGCGATCGCACTCAAGCCGTAGTTCACCTCTTGCAACACCAAGCGCCGATGGGCGATCGCGCCATCTCCTAGGTGTCCTTGGGGATTTTTCACCTAATATTTGTGATATTCGTGCAAGAGGTTGATTGCATCATGGCCCATGTGTTGATCATTCATGAAGTGGAAGATTACGCCACTTGGAAAGCGATTTTTGACGGCGCTGCCAACCTTCGCCAAGAGGCAGGCGAGCGCTCCTATCAGGTATTGCGAGATGAATACGATCCTAACAAGATTGTTCACTTCTCCCATTGGACTTCAATTCAAGATGCTAGGACGTTTTTTGAGTCACCGAAGTTGGTAGAAATCCGCAAACAAGCCGGTGTGAAAGCACCAGAATTTATCTATCTCGATCAGTTGGAAGCGGGAGTTTTGAAACCTGAAGATTGATTACTCCTCGAAGCTAGAATGTCGTTTCTCCCAGCAATTCATCCATAGGAGCATAAGTCGCCTATCTTGTGCCAGTGGCGGCGGCGCAGAGGGCGATCGAGCACAACTGAGCTGAACAGAGACAGGCGATCATGACTCAGCCGATCGAGTGGAATCTGTGGGATTTGGATCGATCGCTTGGCTCAGTTCCACTTCTTCGTAAACCAACGACAGCGGACAAGCAAAATTGAGACTCACCAGCTCAAGAATCGGCTGGTTCGGATCGGCTTCATCGTCAGGATATGCGGTTAATTCCCACTTCCCCGCGCTCGTTTTGCGGTAGCAATCAACTCCCACCTTTTCCGCATCGATTAGCACGTATTCTTCCAAGGTTGGAATGCGGCGATAGTAGCGAAATTTGTCGCCGCGATCGAACCCAGCGGTACTGGGGGATAGCACTTCAACAATGCATTTGGGATAACTGATGGCCTCGATCGCCCGTTGATCGCGATCGTCACAACTCACAACTAAATCGGGATAAAAGTATGGCCCGGCAGCGCTGACCTGCACCTTGGCATCAGCCATCCGCACTTTGCAGCCTGTCCCCCGCAAAAACAACCGCAGGGCGCTGGTTAAGTTCACCGCAATATCGTTATGGGGCAAGGTTCCGCCAGCCATGGCATACACCTGCCCATGGATATATTCATGCTTAATGGGCTGCTCAGATTCCCAAGCCAAATACTCCGCAGCGGTCATGAACTGAGACGGAAATGAAGGCTGAATTTGAGCAATCACGATGTAGCTCCACCTTGACCATTTCAGCGTTGCGATCTCAGATCCCTTGATCCAATTCCCGTTTTCGCTTGAACAGAAAAATAATTGAAAGTTTAGGTGACGCGGTGGGGTTCGCTTTCGGGGGTGTAGTCGATCGGCATCACGCCCTCCGTGTTTTCGTAGGGGTGGGGAATGATGTAGTGGCTCATTACCTGACCGCCATAAACCGCTTTCGCCGCTTTGATCCCTTCTTCCATGGCCCGCTCCACCTCGGAGACGGGGCCGCGAATGGTGATGAAAAAGTTGCCCTTTTCGGCCTTGTCAAAGAACACCAGGGTGACGCGCCCGCCTTTCACCATGGCATCGGCGGCGGCCAGGATGGAGGGAAAGCCAAGGGTTTCGATCGTTCCAACGGCAATGGGCATGGGACAGCAGGGACGCGAAAATGAAGGGCGCAGGTCGCGGGGCGGCTCAGCCAACCCTGGCAAAAGTGTAGCGCGATCGGGTCGAATCGCCGCCAGGGATCTGCACAACGGCAGGATTGGGACTAGGAAACCCATCCGGGTCTCTTCGCTCGCGGGGAAATGGCAGCAAAGATGAGCAACCCAACGAGCAGTTTAGGCAACTGAGTTAGCAATTCAGATCGAGTCCAATCAACATTCGATCAACATTCGTTGGCCGATCAGTTGCATAAACGCCAAGGGCCGATCTAGATTAAAGCGCTACAGTTTCTTTAGAATTGGGTTTGCTGACTATCCTGAAGGCTCGAATCATTTTGGTGCACCCCCTCACTCCCCAGTCATCTGTACGACTCGATGAATGACGATTTGTGCTGGCGGATGTGCGCACCAATCTTCCGATCCGACCAACCCAATCGCGGTTAACTGGTTCTGCTTCCAGCGGTTTTGGCCCTGGGTCATGGGATTGAAGTCGATCGCCCGCGTGCTAACCCCGTGCTCCCGATGCCGGTTCCGCCAGCGATTGACACGATCGTTACCGATCAGTGCTAATCAGTAGTTGCCAATACAACCAGTGCAACCGCGTTCACCGGACAATCAGTAAGGCCCTCTGGCTATGTATTCCGGTCGTTTTGCCGGGGACTCAAGACCAAGCTCAACAGACGGTCTTTTAACCCAGTCATAACGCAAACTCTGTAGTTTCGATCGCATCCGATCGACTCTAACTTGATCGATCTCAGCAGCGGCTACCTGATTGCCGCTGTGGCTCGATCGCCCTCGCTGTCTGTTTTTTTATTCACCCCGATCGCCTAGTCCACCCGATCCACTATGAGTGACCGCACCAGCCAAGCCCCTGTGTTTTCCAGCAATCCGTTGCCGGTAATGCCGGAATCCGGGTTGCGCTACCTGACTGAGGAGCGCGATGCCTGTGGCGTAGGCTTCATTGCCCAGCGCCAGGCCCAAGCCAGTCACGACTTGGTGGAGAAAGCTCTGATCGCCCTGGGTTGCATGGAGCACCGGGGCGGTTGCAGTGCCGATCGCGACTCGGGCGACGGCGCAGGGGTGATGACGGCAATTCCCTGGACCCTGATTGAGCAGTGGGCCGCCACCGAAGGCAAGACCATCGATCGCGATCGCACGGCGGTGGGGATGTTGTTCCTGCCGTTGGATGCGGACAAGCTGGCCACAACCAAGGCCGCCATTGACACAACGATCGCGGAGGTCGGTTTGACCCTGCTGGGTTGGCGTGTTGTGCCCACCCGCCCCGAGGTGCTGGGCATCCAAGCCCGCGAGAACCTGCCGACGATCGAGCAGGTGATTATTGAATCCACCCTAACCGGCGATGCCCTGGAACGGCAACTCTACCAACTGCGCCGTCGGCTCGGAAATGCGGTGGTGAAGGCCCTCGGTGAGGATGATACAAAAGTCACATCCCAGTCCGTAGGATTCTACGCTTGCTCCCTCTCGAACCACACGATTATTTACAAGGGGATGGTGCGATCGGAGGTTTTGGGTCGCTTCTACCAAGACTTGACCAACCCGGACTACACCAGCGCTTGGGCGGTCTACCACCGACGCTTCAGCACTAACACGATGCCCCGCTGGCCCCTGGCGCAACCGATGCGGATGCTGGGCCACAACGGCGAAATCAATACTCTGCTGGGCAACCTGAATTGGATGTTGGCCAAACAGGCGGATTTGGCCCATGAAAATTGGACAACCGAGGAGCTGAACGCCCTCAAGCCGATCGTCAGCTACGAAAACAGCGACTCAGCCAACTTGGATAATTCCTTGGAACTGTTGGTGCGATCGGGCCGCAGCATTCTGGAAGCCGTCACCCTGCTGGTTCCGGAAGCCTACGAAAATCAGCCGGATTTGGCCGACTACCCGGAAATCGTCGATTACTACAACTACTATCGCGGGGTGCAAGAACCCTGGGATGGCCCGGCACTGCTGGTGTTTGGCGATGGCAAGATCGTCGGCGCAACGCTCGATCGCAACGGTCTGCGCCCCGCCCGCTACTGCATCACCCGCGATGACTACATCATCGTTGGCTCGGAAGCCGGTGTGGTGGACATCCCGATCGAGAACATCCTCGAAAAGGGTCGTCTCGGCCCCGGCCAGGCGATCGCCGTGGATCTGGAAGCCGGTGAAGTCCTGAAAAATTGGGATCTGAAGCTGAAGGTGGCTCGCCAGCATCCCTACGGCGACTGGGTGCGCGACCATCAACAACAGTTGACCGCCCAACCCTTCGCCACCGATAAAACCCTGGATGAGGGTCGCCTGCTGCAACACCAAACGGCCTTTGGCTACACCGCCGAGGATATTGATTTGGTGATTGTGGACATGGCGGCCAACGGCAAGGAGCCGACCTACTGCATGGGCGATGACATCCCCTTGGCAGTGCTCTCGACTCGCCCCCACCTGCTTTATGACTACTTCAAGCAGCGGTTTGCTCAGGTGACGAACCCACCGATCGACCCCCTGCGCGAAAAGCTGGTAATGTCGCTGGAAATGCACCTGGGACGGCGCGGCAACCTGCTGAATCCCATTCCGGAAGCGGCCCGCCTGCTGAAGATTAGCTCGCCCGTGCTGAATGAAACGGAACTGGGCAAGCTGTCCGAGTCCGGAATGCAAGTGGTCACCCTTTCAACGCTCTACAGCACGGCCGATGGCCCGGCGGGTCTGCGGGCAGCGATTACAGCCCTGCAAGAACGGGCCGTGGCGGCGGTGCAAGGCGGGGCAGAAATCCTGATCCTGAGCGATCGCACCGATGGCCTGTCGCCGGACACCACCTACATTCCGCCGCTGGTGGCGATCGGCTCGGTGCACCACCACTTGATCCGCCAAGGAATGCGGATGCAGGTGTCGATCGTGGCGGACACGGCCCAATGTTGGAGCACGCATCACTTTGCCTGTGCGGTGGGCTTCGGGGCCAGCGCCGTTTGCCCCTACCTGGCCCTGGAAAGCATCCGCCATTGGTGGAACAGCGATCGCACCCAAAACCTGATGGGCAGCGGTAAGTTGCCGGCCTGCTCGATCGAGCAGGCCCAGGCCAACTACCGGGCCGCCGTGGAAGCCGGGTTGCTGAAGATCCTCTCGAAGATGGGGATTTCGCTGCTGGCTAGCTACCATGGGGCACAAATTTTCGAGGCGATCGGGATTGGCCGCGAGCTGATCGACCTGGCCTTTGTGGGCACGCCGTCCCGCGTTGGTGGCTTGGGCGTGGCGGAACTGGCCCAGGAGGTGATGACCTTCCATGCGACCGCCTTCCCCGAACTGACGGCCAAGAAGCTGGAAAACATGGGCTTCGTCCAGTACCGCAAGGGTGGCGAATACCACATGAATTCGCCGGAAATGGCCAAGGCCCTACACAAGGCCGTGGATGCCTTCAAGGCCCAAACGCCCGAGGGTGAATGGATGCCCGGCGCGCAAGCCCTCAGCACCGAAGCCTACGACCACTACAGCGTCTACAAGCGCTATTTGCAGCAGCGCACGCCCACGGCCCTGCGGGACTTGCTGGACTTCGACACCAGCCGCAGCCCGATTTCCGTGGACGAAGTGGAGTCGATCGAATCGATTCTGAAGCGGTTCTGCACGGGCGGTATGTCTCTCGGGGCGTTGTCGCCGGAAGCCCACGAGGTGTTGGCGATCGCCATGAACCGGATTGGTGGCAAGTCCAACTCCGGCGAAGGCGGCGAAGATCCGCGCCGCTACACCACCCTGAATGATGTGGACGAAAACGGCTTGTCGGCCACCTTCCCGCACCTAAAGGGCCTGCGGAACGGCGACACGGCCAGCTCCGCGATTAAGCAGGTGGCTTCGGGGCGCTTTGGCGTGACCCCGGAATACCTGATGAGCGCCGAGCAAATCGAAATCAAGGTGGCCCAAGGGGCGAAACCCGGTGAGGGCGGTCAGCTCCCCGGGAAGAAGGTCAGCCCTTACATTGCCATGCTGCGGCGATCGAAGCCCGGCGTAACCCTGATTTCGCCGCCGCCCCACCACGACATCTACTCGATCGAGGATTTGGCCCAACTGATCTTTGATCTGCACCAAATCAACCCGCGCGCCAAGGTGTCCGTGAAGCTGGTGGCCGAAGTGGGCATCGGCACGGTGGCCGCCGGGGTGGCCAAGGCCAACGCCGACGTGATCCAAATTTCCGGCCACGACGGCGGCACGGGAGCCTCGCCCCTCAGCTCAATCAAGCACGCCGGTAGCCCCTGGGAATTGGGCTTGGCGGAAGTGCACAAGTCCCTGATGGAAAACGGCCTGCGCGATCGCGTCGTTCTGCGCGTCGATGGCGGCTTCAAGACCGGCTGGGATGTGTTGATGGCGGCGCTGATGGGTGGTGAAGAATTCGGCTTCGGCACGATCGCGATGATCGCCGAGGGCTGCATCATGGCCCGCGTTTGCCACATGAACACCTGCCCCGTGGGCGTGACCAGCCAACAGGAAAACCTGCGCAAGCGGTTCCCCGGCATTCCGGATCATGTGGTCAACTTCTTCTACTTCGTGGCTCAGGAAGTGCGGCTGTTGCTGGCTCGGTTGGGCTTCCGTCGCCTGGATGAGGTGATTGGGCGCGCTGACCTGCTGAAGCGGCGCGAAGATGCCAGCCTGACCAAGACCCAGGCGATCGACCTGTCGATCTTGACCAATTTGCCCGACAGCCGGAGCGATCGCGCCTGGCTGAACCACAGCCCCCGCCCCCACAGCAACGATGTGGTGCTGGACAACGCAATCCTGGGCGATGAGGACATCCAACGGGCGATCCGCCACCAGGGCACGGTGCAAAAGACGATCAAGATCATCAACACCGATCGCTCCGTGGGCACGCGGGTTTCCGGCAACATCGCCAAGCGCTACGGCGACAAGGGCTTTGAAGGCCATCTGCACCTCACCTTCGTGGGCAGCGCCGGCCAAAGCTTCGGAGCCTTCAACATCAACGGCATGACCCTGGAGCTGATTGGTGAGTCCAACGACTACGTGGGCAAGGGCATGAACGGCGGTGAAATCATCGTCCGGCCGCCCGCCGAAGCCACCTTTGCGCCGGAACACAATGCGATCGTCGGCAACACCTGCCTCTACGGTTCCACGGGCGGCGTGCTCTACGCCAGCGGTCGGGCCGGTGAGCGGTTCGGCGTGCGCAACTCCAAGGGCCAAGCGGTGATCGAGGGCGCAGGCGACCACTGCTGCGAATACATGACCGGCGGCACGATCGTGGTACTCGGTTCCACGGGTCGCAACGTGGGCGCGGGCATGACCGGTGGTTTGGCCTACTGCTACGACGAGGACGGCAGCTTCCCCGGCAAGGTGAACGGCGAAATCGTCAAGATCCAGCGGGTTTGCACCCCGGCGGGCGAAGAGCAACTGAAAACGCTGATCGAAGCCCATGCCGAAAAGACCGGCAGCCCGAAGGCGAAGGCGATCCTGGCCGATTGGGCGAATAGCTTGCCCAAGTTCTGGCAAGTCGTGCCGCCGTCGGAAGCGAACACACCGGAAGCGAATGCCAACCCCGCCGAGGAAAAGGTAGCCGCAACGGTTTAGTTTCAGTTTCCTAGGGCGATCGGGTGGTGATGAGCTGCCCGATGCCTTGACCCCAGTTGGTTGCTCATTCAGGGCGATCGGCTGGGGTTATCCTTTAAATAACAGAACTTATCCTTCCCGTAGTTTTGCCAACATGGTTGATCCATCAACATCCACAGAAGCGGAGGAAATGCCAGAGTCGCGACATGCCGCCACCGATCCACAAAAATGTCGCAACATGGCAGAGAAATACGATTGGACATTGCTCAGAGTTGAGAAAACTGGCGATCGTATTTTGAAAGTAAATTGTGTTTTTGCTGGTGAAACTGAGTTTCCCAATTACACCCCTGAAGACTGAGGCAGACCATGGGACGCTACATCATTTTCAAAACGGAAACGGCCGACGCGGAAGGGTGGGACGATCGGCAACTGATGCCCAGCGGTAGCCTGACGGATATTTTGGCTGAGTATTACGATGCGTCTCAGCGCCCTTTGCCTCAACCGGGCTATCGATTGCGCGATTATGTGCGGGTTGAGTCGGCGATCGATCCGCAATTTCCCGCCGCCAGCACCCACAGCCGCCTCAGCAATTGGCAAGTCACACGGGTTGAGGTTTATGAACCCCGGGAGATGGGCAGCGCGTTTGAGGCGATCGCCGTTTGCTTCTGTCAGTGGGTTCCGATCGCCGCCCCGATCGAACCCCTACCCGCGATCGAGTCCCCAGCTCTCTACCCAGCTTGATTAAACCCATTCGGTTGGTTTCGATGATGCATGGTGGTGGTGCGTAGGACAAAAGCTAACTGTTTCGTGACTCCGAGATCGTACTCCTATGCACCCTACCAAGGGATGGCAAAGAGTTCATCAAGATCGCTTGACAAGAATGGATTATCCTCATCCAGATCCTCAGAAGGTGTTGTCCCGAAGATTTCCATGAGTGCTTTTAAGTGTTCAGGGCCATTGTTTTCGTAGTAGTCGATCGCCACATTCCCTACGTTCTGAATTGCTTTGTAATCAAACCCAAAGCCAATCATTGCACCAACTACAGGAAGCGCCTGACGCAAGCCTCTATTAATTCCTTTCTCAGCCATCTGCTTGCCAAATGTCTTCCAAATCATTTCTCGCAACGGATGCATAGTGCCTACTTTCTGCACAAGCTTTGGCATATGTTGAAAAACAATATCCTTACCTAGAGGAGAGGTCACTGCCGTTTTCAACAATCTTGGCATTGATTGAGTACTAATATTTAGAAGCGCATCTTTAACTAGCGGAAAAGCACCTGCTTTCTGCACAAACTTTGGCAATAACTGAGTGCTGAAATTCAGAATTGCATCTTTCCCCATGTGAGCCGCTCCTTGAGCAACATACCTGCTGCTGTGTGAAATAGTTGATTTCACAGCGGTCGCCGTAGCAATCTTTGTCGCTGCTTGTGCAACTGTAGCTTTCAGGTTGTGGCTAGATTGATGATTTTGCTCTTCACGTTCCAATTCTGATTCAAGATCTGTGAATGCTTGTTCTATCTGAGCCGCCAGCATTTTCTGGAGTGATCGAGAAATATCATCGAAGGACTTATTAGACAGGATCAGCGAAGCATCAGTCTTGAAATCTGTTGTTTCAGCAGAGTAGCCATAGGCATAGGCCACACCTTGAATAGTAAAGGCTTGTAATTGTAGTGTCTTGACTAAAGCAACCGGCAAGGTAGCCACTAGCAAAGGCAGGCCTAATAAGCCTGTTCCCGCTCCCATCAAACCACTCCACAAGGCTTGCTGCCCGATGATGATTTTTGCAATCTCTTTGGGTGATGCGGCGGGATTATCGATGCGTGCTTTATGGACGGCTTCCCGCACGGTAGAAAAATCAACGCTGGAAATGCTATCTAGGAGGCCCTCAATACTGCGCTGCAAATCGAATGCTGATTCGGATGTGGATTCAGACATGAGAATTCTGAGGGGGAAACTAGGAATCAGAACTGTCCATGGCAAACATAAGCGACTTGAGGAGCTTCACAGTTTCATGGCTGAACGGCTTTATTTTTAATCGCCATGCTCATTCTCCAATGAAATTACAACAATGTTTCCCTAATTTTTAATTAATCACGGCTTTTTTGTGATTCTGATCACTGATATCGAAATGAATGGATCACAAAAGGCACTTTATAAACTGGATTATTAGTTGATTTCTGCTCTGCATGGTAGACGGTGTGTGGGAATGCCGATTAGGCGCTTCGTGATGCCGTTTGCAGGCGGGAAAATGCTTTGAACTGGAACGGTCGGGAAGCAGGCTGCCTGACACGCTAGGGAGATTGCTTTGTCTGGAAGGCGCTTACGATTGGCGATCGCCCGTTGCAGAAGCGCTTGTGTCAAGATCGCAGTAGACGATCGAGTGGAGGATCAAGCAATGAACCCAGGGGAATTGCGATCGGCAGCGCTGCGATTATCAGTGGGCGATCGGTTGCGGCTGATTTGGGATTTGGTGCGATCGCTCCTGAGCTGGGATGGGGCGATCAAACCCTCCGTACCCGCAGAACCCAGCCTAGAAGGGGCGATCGCCCGAATTGAGCCGCTGATTGACCAGGCGGCAAGTCACCAACCGCACTATCAACCACAACTCAAGACCCGTTTGCTGGATAACTTGCGCCACACGTTTGCCCAATCCCCTAGCCATTGGCAAACCCTATTAACCATGTCAGAGGCGGCGTTATCAGAAAAAGTAGCGTTGCTGTTAGCCACTGAAGCCCTGCTAGCAGCCAGTGAAAACGAATCTGAGGCGGATCAGGCAGAATTACAGCAACTGATTGAAGGGCGATAAACCGAATGGTTTATTTACTAGATACCAATATCGTCAGTGAGTTTTTAAAACGGGATTCTCAACTGCTGTCTCAGCTTCGGTTGTTGTTGGCAACTGAGTCCGTAGCCATTAGCGCTATCACCTACTATGAAATTAGGCGGGGTCTATTAGCAAAGGCCGCACCCAAACAATTAGAACTATTTGATCGATTCTGCCAGCTTGTGAATATCGTACCGGTCACACATCCCGAAATTGTCAATATTGCTAGCGAGATTTATGCAGATCTGCGATCGCGCGGTTGCTTGATTCAAGATGCAGATATCTTGATTGCGGCAACGGCGATCACCCAAAATTGGATTTTGATTTCCAATGATTCTGATCTCTCTCGCGTGCAAGGATTACGATTGGAAAATTGGCTGATTCGTTGAATCTAAAAAACAATGGAGGATCAAGCGATGAATCCAGGGGACTTGCGATCGGCAGCGCTGCGGTTATCAGTGGGCGATCGGTTGCGGCTGATTTGGGACTTGGTGCGATCGCTCCTGGGCTGGGATGGGGCGATCGAGCCGGCCGCACCCGCAGAACCTAGCCTAGAACGGGCGATCGACCGGATTGAACAACTAATTGACCAGGCCTTGGCAGCACATCCCGACTGGGATCCTGGCTTGAAACGGCCGGTACTCGATCGGGTGGCATCTTCCCTTTCGCAATCGCCCGATCGTTGGCGAGCCATCTTAGCCACACCAGAGGAAACGCTTCTGAAGCGTGTGAGCTTGTGGCTAGTTATGGAAACATTTAGTCAGATTGCAGCCGAAGAATCTGACGCAGAAAAAGCAGAACTCGTAGCCATCATTGAGGGGAAATAGTGTTGGTTGGCTATCTGCTGGATACGAATATTGTGAGTGCCATCATTCAGGGCAATATCTCAGTAAAAGCTAAGTTTCTTGAGGTAATTGTGGTGATGCCAATCGCTATTAGCGCTATTACCTACTTTGAATGTCGGCGTGGGTTGTTGGCGAACAAGTCGCAAAAGAAAATCCAAGCCTTTACTGATTTTTGCCAATTGGTCGATATCTTACCAGTGACGCATCCGGAAATTGTGGAAATTGCTAGCGAGATTTATGCAGATCTGCGATCGCGCGGTTGCTTGATTCAAGATGCAGATATTTTGATTGCAGCAACGGCGATCGCCCACAACTGGATTTTGATTTCCAACGATTCTGATCTCTCTCGCGTGCAAGGATTGCAATTGGAGAATTGGTTAATTCGCTAAACTGCTAACCCTTGCCCACAACCGACTTTTCAGCCCTTCATTTAGATGATTAGGCTTTTTGGGCTTTGTAGAGTTGCTTAAAGCGTTCCTGCTGAATTTTGTGATCAACGATCGGGGCGGGATAACCCAATGATCGACGCTCGATCGGGGTAATTTTTCCCGTGAGTAATGATCCCGTATCCAACCGGCGCAACTCAGGAACCCACTGGCGAATATAGTCACCCTCCGCATCAAATTTTTGGGCTTGGCTAGCGGGATTAAAAATGCGTAACGGCTTTGGATCCATGCCACTGGAAGCGCTCCACTGCCAACCGCCATTGTTAGCTGAAAGATCGCCATCGACCAGATTTTGCATAAAGTATTTTTCGCCCCAACGCCAATCGATGATCAAATCTTTGGTTAGGAAACTGGCCACAATCATGCGACAACGGTTGTGCATCCAGCCAGTTTCATTCAGTTGACGCATCGCCGCATCAACGATCGGATAACCCGTTTGGCCATTGCACCAAGCTTCAAAGAGAGCTTCATTGTTCTCCCAAGGAAAAGTTTTGAGGGGCGCACGATAGGCTCCTTCCGCAAGTTCGGGAAAGTGATACATCACATGTTGATAAAACTCGCGCCAGGCTAATTCCTGTTGCCAGGTGCGAATGCTGTTGATGGCTTCTTCGCTGCGGGCATGGTCGAGGGCGCTGGCGCTGGCCTGCCAAATTTCCCGAATCCCGATCGCCCCAAATTTCAAAGCGGCGCTCAGGCCCGATGTGCCCTCCAAGGCGGGGAAGTTGCGATCGGGATCGTAGGCTTCAATGGCCCGTTGGCAGAAGGTTTCCAAGCGCGATCGGGCGGCGGCGGTTCCCGGTTCCAAAATCCAAGGCCCATCCCAGGGATACCCCAATTGGCGAGCGGTGGGCAGCGGGATCGCCTGGGTTTTGGCCCGTTCAGCTTCGGTGAGGGGCAAGAGGCGATCGGGCGCGGGCGCGGGGGTCGCTTTCGATCGGGACTGCCAATTTTTCCAAAAGGGCCCATAGACCGTGTAGGGCGTGCCGGAGCCGGTGCGAATTTCGTCCGGCGCATGGAGCAGTTGATCCCACTGGGTTTGAGCAGCAACGCCCCGCTCCTTCAGGGCAGCCAACAGGGCCCGATCGCGCTGCAAGGCGTAGGGTTCCACATCCCAATTCCAGGCCACGGCCACAGCTCCGAGGCGATCGGCTAAGTTGGGAATTTCCACCGTGGGATCCCCTTTGAGGATCAGGAAATCCCCACCCCGTTCTTGATAGGTTTGCTGCAATTCTGCCAAGCAGCCGATCAGATAAGCCACCCGTGCGGGAGCCACATCATCCCGATCGAGAATTCCAGGATCAAGACAGAAAACACCGACAACTTTGGGCGATCGAGCAACGGCTTGGGCTAGACCTAAATTATCGGAAATTCGCAGGTCTTTTCGATGCCAAAACAACAGCAATTCGGACATAGGTGACACAAAAGCTCTGCCAAGTTTCCACACAATGCCTATTCGTGATTCGCGATTCTGTGCGATATCCTGGGGCAAAATGATTTATTACTGATAACCCCATTGTACACAATTCAGAAAAATGTAATGTTTTGTATCTAAATTCCTAATCATCAAAACAGGCAATGCCCAATTAGTCATCATCAATCGTTTTTCTATGTATCAAAAGTAACATGCCTTGGCGTTGTGTAGCTCTCAATCAGTATTTTAAGAAATGGAAGAGCTTAAGCCAGTAGGATGACTTATTCGATTTTGTTTAATCCCAGCATCAAGCAACTGGGCGCGATCGTGAGTAGCCTCCAAGGTGACGATCAAACGAGTTTTATCCTCTAATGGCTGATCGGGCTGCCATCCTCGATCAATCCCTAATCAATCCCCAATTCATCAAACAACTATGTACTCTCAGCCTCATACACCTGACGCTGCGCTCACACATTCGTTAGCGCCCGCTGACACGGCCGAACATCGACATTGGGAGTCAGATTTAAAGCTCATTGTTGAAGGAATTGCTTCTCAAATTGGCGAAGAGTTTTTTCGAGCCTGTGTTCGGTATCTAGCAGAGCTGTTGCAAATTCGCTATGCATTAATTGCTGAATTTATTGATGGTGAACCTCCTAAGGCAAAAACCCTAGCTTTTTGGGCTGGTGATGATTTTGGCATGGATTTTGATTATGTTTTGGAGGGAACACCCTGTGGAGTTGTGGTTAATAAGGGGCTGCAAATTTATGATTGCAAAATTCAGCAAAAATTCCCTGAAGACATTGACCTCGTGACCATGGGGGCAGAGAGCTATCTAGGGATCCCAATTTGTAATATGGCAGGAGAAACGATTGGTCACATTGCTGGTTTACACGTCCAGCCCTTAACCCGCAGTTATGAGGAGCAGGCAGCCATTCTCAAAATTTTTGCGGCTCGTTCAGCAGCAGAAATTGAACGACAACTAACCGAACGCGAACTAAAACAAAAAAATCTCCGCTTAGAGACCACGCTGAATCAGCTCAAGCAAACTCAAATGCAATTGATTCATGCGGAAAAAATGTCAAGCCTAGGAAACATGGTCGCGGGCCTTGCCCATGAAATCAATAATCCGATTAGTTTCATTCATGGAAACCTATCCCATGCTCGTCAATATTTTGATGAGCTATTGGAGCTGATCCGACTCTACGAACAAGAACATACTCAGCCCAGCCAAGCCATTCAAGATAAGCTGGAAGCGATCGACCTTGATTTTCTAAGAACAGACATCTATCAACTGTTTCAATCTATGCAGCAAGGTTCCCAGCGAATTGGCGACATTGTGAAGTCCTACCGAACCTTTTCACGCCTGGATGAATCGACTTTCAAGTTTGTGGATATTCATGAAAGTCTGGAGTCTGTTTTAGTTATTGTGCAGGGGCGCTTACAAGCCGAGGGACTAACATCAAAGATCACCATTAACAAAACCTATGGTAATTTACCCCATATTTATTGCTCTCCTGCACAGCTCAATCAGGTATTTTTAAATCTTCTGAACAATGCCATTGATGCCTTAGAAGAACTCGATCAACAACAGCAATTTGACCGAAAAAGCGACTCGCTCAATCATTTTTCTCGTCATATCTGGCTTCAAACATTCCTGATTTCAGAGCACCAAATTCAAATTTCAATTTCTGATAACGGCTCGGGGATTTCAGAGGAAGTTCAAGCCAAAATTTTTGACCCATTCTTCACAACCAAGCTCATCGGAAAAGGAACAGGACTTGGGTTAGCCGTGAGTTACCAAATCATCACAGATATGCATCATGGCGTGATTGAGGTCAACTCCTGCCCTGGTCAAGGCACAACATTTACAATTAAGCTACCGATCACGCCTTAGAAGATACCTGAAAAGCCAGAACTATGCCCCTGTAACTGTAAGCCTGATTGATCGACAAAGATCAGAGGCTTGAGCTTCTGGCCCCGACGACTATGGGTACTTTGCAAGATCTCCAAATGACTGATCAGATAGTCTCTGAGCAAGGAACTGCTGAGCTAGAGACTGCTGAAAAAGGGTTTGGCTAGAAAATAGCTGGTGACGGTTTTGGCATCGACCATCGCCCCCGATCGCACTGTTTCTTCAAACACTTCAGGAGTCATCAACACCACTTCAATATCTTCATCGTCATCCTGTAGCGGTGGTTTTTCTAGCTTGGTCAAATCTGTGGCCAAGAAGGCATAAATTAGCTCATCGGAATAGCCTGGGGCGATCGGGAAATCTCCCAAACAATGCCAAGTGGCGGCCGCATAGCCCGTTTCTTCTTCAATTTCCCGCCGAATGGTTTCCGCCGGATCTTCACCCAATTCCACGGTTCCAGCCGGAAACTCTAACAAGCGCCCTTGCATGGCGAAGCGATATTGCCGCACCAACACCAGTTGCCCATCGTTCGTGACCGGCACGGCCAAGGCCCCGCCGGGATGGCGAATACATTCCCATTCCCCCTCTGCGCCGTTGGGTAACCGCAATTGGGCAACCTCAAAGGCAAACTTACGACCGCGATAGGTGAGGCGATCGCGGAGTTTGTGGGCGAGTTCGGTTCCAAGGGGCATAGGACGGATGAATCGTGAGTTAGGCTAGGGGAATGACTGCTGAACAGTCTAGCGTTTGGACGATTTGCGCGATCGCCCGGCCCGTGAGCGGTTCCACCCAGTCGGGGGCAATTTCCGCCAAGGGAACCGCAAAAAATGCCCGATCGCCCAATCCTGGATGGGGCACTTGTAGCCGAGGCGTTTGCATCACCCGATCGCCATAAAGCAACAAATCCAAGTCCAAGGTGCGCGGCCCCCAATGCACTGTCCGCACTCGCCCCGCCTCGTTTTCCAGAGCTTGTAGCCGATCGAGCAAGGCCTCTGGGCTAAGGGCGACCTTCAACAGGGCACAACCATTCAGAAAGTCCGGCTGGGGTGGGCCCATCGGCGGGTTGCGATACCAGCGAGATCGACCCGTGACCTGAATTCCCGGTGTGGCATCCAAAGCCGCCAAGGCCCGCTCAAAGGTGGCGGCCACGTCGCCCAAGTTGCCCCCCAGGGCGATCGCACAGGGGATCGCACAGGATACTGAATGCTTGGATGTTGAATGCTTGGGTATTGAATACGTGGGTGTTGAATGCGTTGGCTCCCTCTGTGCCAGATTCATAGAATCCGCCAAATTCTGCCCCGAAGTCGAATCGCTGTCCTGGGGGCAAGGCAAAGGTTCCATCTGCGGCGTTATTTTTGCCGTGACTGGCGCTGTTAGTGGTGTTGTCGTGGGTACTGTTGTGGGTGTTGCTCTTGGTGCTGCCGTCGGTGATGTTGCCGGAGTTGTCCCATCGTCCGCTGCCCGATCGCCCGTGAATTGCGCCATCGTTTCCGTCATTCGCTGCCTGTTAATTCGCCCTTGATTAGCCCTATGGCCCCGCCCCGGGCCGTTGCCCAACGGTCACCGCCAAACCGCTCCTTAAAATACCGCCGATTCTGAACTTCTCCTCAACTTCTGATGAATCTTCCCCCCGATCCCTCCTGGTTCCATTTGTTGATTCGTTTAGGGCTGGCTCTGTTTGTGGGGGGAGCCATTGGGATCGATCGCCAGTTGCGACACAAGCCCGCCGGAATGCGCACTCATATGCTGGTGAGTTTGGGAGCTGCCCTGTTTGCCATCATTCCGGCGGAAATGGGGGCGAATATTGATGCCATTAGCCGATCGGCCCAAGGTGTGGCCACCGGGGTGGGTTTCTTGGGCGCGGGGGAAATTTTACGCACCAAACGCAGCGAAGAGAAGGTGAAGGGATTGACCTCAGCAGCAGCCATTTGGGTCTCAGCCGGATTGGGGTTCGCGGCGGGCTGCGGCTTGTTAGGGGTGGCCACCCTAGGGGCCCTGATGGCTTTCCTAGTCTTGCGCTTGAATGGGGTGGAGCGGCGTTTAACTCGCAATTTTGATATGAACGCAATTATGGACGATGACTAAACTACAGCAGCTCCCACTTGCCAAAGCCGCCTGGCCCAAGATGGCGAATTTGGTTTATTTAGATTGTCATGCCACAACCCCGACCGATCCCCGAGTGGCGGAGGCCATGTGGCCTTTTTTAACGGACTATTTTGGCAACGCAGGCAGCAACCATGCCTATGGTTGGGCCGCGGCGGCCGCGGTCGATCGATCCCGGGCTACTTTGGCTGCGGCGATCAACGCCAGCCCTGAGGAAATTTTGTTCACCAGCGGTGCAACGGAAGCCAACAATCTGGCCATCAAGGGCGTGGCCGAGGCCTATCTCAACAAAGGGCGGCACTTGATTACGGTGGCCACGGAGCATTCGGCGGTGCTGGATCCCTGTCGCTATTTGCAGTCCCTGGGGTTTGAGGTGACGGTTTTGCCGGTCGATCGCCTGGGTTTGTTGGATCTGGAGGCCCTGGCCCAGGCCATGCGACCGGAAACGGTGCTGGTGTCGGTGATGGTGGCGAATAATGAGATCGGTGTTTTGCAGCCGATCGAGCAAATTGGGGCCCTCTGTCGCGATCGGGGCGTGCTGTTTCACACGGATGCGGCCCAGGCGATCGGGAAAGTACCCCTTGATGTACAAACCCAGTCGATCGATCTCATGTCCCTGACGGCCCACAAGGTTTATGGGCCCAAGGGCATTGGGGCCCTGTACGTGCGGCGGGGCAACTCCCGCGTGGCCTTGGCTCCCCAATTACACGGCGGCGGCCAGGAACGGGGGCTGCGGGCGGGAACTTTGCCCGTGTCGCAAATTGTTGGGTTTGGCCGGGCGATCGAGCTGGCAATGGAGCACCTGGCCACTGAAGCAGAACAACTGCAAATGCTGCGCGATCGGCTTTGGGAGCGATTGCAAACCTACTTTGCCACCGCGCCGGGTTTGGCCCTGGAACTCAACGGCCACCCCAGCCTCCGCCTGCCGGGTAACTTGAACGTCACGATCGAGGGCTTGCCCAACGGAGCCGTTTTGAAAGCTATCCAGTTGATCGCCGCTGTCTCTTCCGGCTCCGCTTGCCAATCGGAAACCGGCCGCCAATCCCATGTGCTCAAAGCGCTCGGGCAGTCAGCCGGCCCCCTGACCACAACGCTGCGGTTTGGATTGGGTCGCTTCCATGACTTCGCCACGATCGATCGAGTTGCGACTCGGTTAATTGGGGCGATCGAACAGATTCGCCGCAACGCTGGAACCCTAGCGTGAAGGCTATTCCACAGACTCAAACCGCATCCCAGATGGGCCACCCCTCGTTTAACGCCCCCGTTAACCATTGACCAAGCCTTTGACCAAGCCTTGACCCGGCATTAACCAGGCGCTGAGTCAAAAATCTAGCCAGTCCATGGCGGTCGGCCACGGTATTTTGCGCTAGGGACAGAATTTCCCCCTCAATTTCCAAAATTTCTGCTACCTTGCGCTGTATCGTGCCAAGGCCGCAATCATCGCTCACCCCGCCCCCGGCTATTCCAAACCGCTGTTCAAAGCCGCTGTTCAAAGCCGTTGTTCAAAATCTCCATGAACAATCCGGTTTTCAGCACCGAGCGATCGGGTTATGCAATCAAGGTGGCATAACCGGCGCGATCGGGTAAAACTGATGGGGAGTTTGCTGAAAGGCTAAGTAGCATTCCCATGCACCCTAAATATTTGTCTCTAAATAACCCATTCAAAATGCTTAGGAGTTGGCTAAATTTCTAATTTCGTCTGAATTTTGCTGTTCTTCATGTCATTTTTCACGTCATTGCAGTTTCATTTTCAAAAGCTTTTCTTGAACTAAACGGAATTTCGTTCTATTCATCATCCAATTCTATGGATTTAGAACCCTTAATTTTTAGCAACTGATAACCACCGATACCTATTGCTCACGTCCCCTGACCGCATCAACCCTCAACTTGCCTCGTTCATCGTGAGTCTGTCGGTTAGTTCCGTTGCTCCGCGATGTTTTCTCAACCGCTATTCCTACCCTTCCGGCTCTTCCTGTTGCCCCTATGACTCGGCTGTTTTCTAAACGATCTGGCTCTTCGCGATCCCAAGCCGCCCGTGGCTATCGTTCCAGTAAGGTGGGGCAAAACTTCAATCAGCGATCGCGGTTTTCTTGGCGATGGTGGCTGTTGGCGTTGGTGACCTGTGCGGCGGTGTTGGGAGGCAGCTATGCCTGGACGACCAACAATGCTTCGCTGAAAACCGCCTTGGACAATTCCGCCGTGGCCTCTCAGTCGGCTCCGCCCCTTTCCCTAGGTGAGGCACTCGATCGCAGCATTGGTAACTTTCGCCAGCAAGTGACCAGCCAAGAGCAGGAAATTTTGATGGCTTTGGGGAATTTGCCCCAAGCTTTTGTGGGCAAACTGGTGCGGGATCAACGCCTGGCCAGTGGTGAGAAGGTGGTGGCGTTGACCTTTGACGATGGGCCAGCCCCCCGTTACACCGATCAGGTGCTGGACATTTTGAAACAGGAAGACGTGAAGGCCACGTTCTTTGTGATTGGTCGCATGTTCCAGGCCTTCCCGACGATCGGGCAGCGCGTGGCCCGGGAAGGTCACGTGATTGCGAATCACACCTGGTCCCATGGTTACCATCGCCATGCTCCGGCGGCGGCGGCCCGTGAAATTGACCAAACCGCCGCCATCATCCAAGCCAAAACCGGCCAGGTGGCTCGCCTCTATCGGCCGCCGGGTGGCGTTTTGAACAATGGGATGGATACCTACGCCCAAGGTCATGGATACGCCACGGTTCTGTGGGGCACGGATACGGGCGATTGGCGCAGACCTCCGGCGGCCACCATTGTCGATCGGGTGATGCGAACCATGCACCCGGGCGATATTGTGCTGATGCATGATGGCGGGGGCGATCGACACAACACGGTGGCAGCCTTGCCGATCATCATTCGGCAACTGAAAGCCCAGGGTTACCGCTTCGTCACCATGCCGGAACTCTTGCAACTGCGGGCCCAAGCCAGCCGCTCCGCCAGCACCCGAGCCACGGCCAAGCCCCAACCAACAGCGACCGCAACGCAACCGGCTAACCCTGGGCCCGGGGCGATCGACCCAACGGTCAATGCTCCCATGAGTGCCCCCAATTCCACCATGGATCTACCGCTGTAGAAACCGCTGAGATCGTTGCTGCCGTGTTCCCCGAATCGGCTGATTTGCCTGGGCCAATTGCCAAATAGAGTCTAGGTTTCCCGAATTTGGTTATTTGCCTGGGCCAATTGCCAAATTGAATTGGCGCGCTATGGTGTATGGAACTTGTGCCGATCCCCGACAATTGCCTTGGGGATCGGTTTACGAGTGCCGCCCTATGCCAGATTTTGGCGCGAGGAGATCCCCTATGGCTAATGTGCAGACTTGCTCGACTTGCGGTGTGCGGATTGAAATGAATCCGCTGGGTGATCGAGTGCTGTTTTCCTATGGCAGCCCAGGCACGAGGGCGCGTCTCTGGAGCCGAGTTTGTAAATTTGTAGCCGATCGGGGAGGTTGCATTAACCAAGATCAAGGGGCGATCGGGGCCACTGAGCCAAGTGATGAATATAATCCGATGCCGGAAGGATAATCGAGCACGGATATAAAACTGAGAACGGAAGTGGCGGGTCAACCAACGACGATCGAACATGGGACAGAGAAAGTCCATCGGGTACTGCGTTGGGCCCGCCGATGGGGGCAGGGGATCGGCTGATCATCCCCTGCCTTTGGTTTTGGGAGAGCATTTTGAGCATGGGTCAAGATTTGGGCGATCGCGCCGGCCAACTAGGCAGCGGGTTCAAGGTTCACGGGTTCAGAATTCACAGGTTTCACCACTGGCTCAATCCAGACCATTGGCAAAGCCGGTGGCAGGGTCGGTGGCAGACCGATTGGGCCAAGCTGCTGGGTCTGTGGCTGTTGGTGTTGCTGGTCGATCGGGCTTGGTTCGCGATCGACCAATCAGCCCCCGCCTGGGATCAAGCGGAATATCTGACGGCGGCCCTGACCTATGCCGATGCCCTGCGGGATCCCCAGTGGTTGTCTGGTTCCTGGTGGGTGGATTTTTGGCGACTCTCCCCCAAAGTGCCGCCCCTGGTGGCAATCATCACCGTGCCGTTTTTATGGCTGTTTGGCCCCACGGCCGATGCTGCGACGGCGTTAAATTCCGCCTGTTCGCTGCTTTTGCTGGGGTCGGTTTATGCGATCGGGCGGCGATTGTTCGATCGCACCACGGGCTGGTGGGCCGCCCTGCTGTGCAGTGTGATGCCCGGCCTGTGGCGCGTGCGGCTGGACTATCTCACCGAATTCCCCTTGGTGACCGTGGTAACGGCGGCCTTTGCGGCCCTGGTGTTTTGGGCAACGGGGGGCCGGTTTGGCCCCTGGCGCGGACGTTTGGCCCATTGGCTGTGGGCGATCGGGCTGGGGCTGTTGTTGGGAGCTGGGCTGCTGACCAAGCAACCGGTGGTTTTCTTCCTGGGGTTGCCCTGGGCGGGATTGCTGGCCGTTGCCCTCTGGCGATCGCGCTGGGAACGGGTCACCCAAGGCCTGTTGGCCCTGGGGATCGCCTGGATCGTAGCGGCTCCTTGGTATCAAGCGAATTGGCTCTTTGTGCTCAGTGGCGGCAAGCGGGCCACGGTGGATTCCGCGATCGTGGAGGGTGACCCGGCCCTCAACACCCTTGATGCTTGGATTTATTACCTGAAGCTTTTTCCGCAACATCTGTCTTGGCCCCTGCTGGGTCTGGCGATCTCGGGGGGCTGTTTGGCCTTTCTGAAATATCAACAACAACTGGCCTGGCCCGATCGGCCCTGGCCCAGTTCACCAGTCCCCAAGGACGATCGCCGGGGGTGGCTCTGGACGTTGGGCTTTTGGCTCGGAGCCTATCTGTTGTGTTCCTTGCTGGTGAACAAAGACTGGCGCTACGTTTTGCCCTATTGGCCCGTGGGGGCGATCGTCTTGGCCCGAGGCTGGCTGGTTTGGGGAGCGCGGGTGCGGTGGAGCCTGTTGGGGCTGACGGTGTTGCTGTCGGTGCTCAGTTGGTTGCCGCCCACGGCCGCCGGGGTGGCTCCCTTGGTTCCCGGGCCAATGCGGGTGGTGCAATGGGGGCCCGCCTTGCCCCATGCCCAAGTGGTGCAGGCTGTGATCGATCACGCACCCCATCTACAATCCACTGTGGGCGTGTTGCCCTCCACCGCCGAACTAAATCAACACAACCTCAACTTCTTTGGAGCCGCCCGCAATTTTCAGGTTTATGGCCGGCAGGTGGGCACTGATCCGCAAGCCGTGGCCCAAGATGCCCGATCGCTCGATTGGTATTTGCTGAAAACCGGTGACCAGGGATCAATGCGCGGCCGACGACGACGAGAAGCCCAAGCGGCCACCAGCCAAACCCTGCGCCAAAGTTCCGAGTTGCAGTTGGTGGAACATTGGCCCGTGGCGGCGGATTCCGAATGGCAACTTTGGCAGCGGCGATCTCCATCGGTGACGGTCACCCCCTTGGCCAATCCGGCTCCCTTGAAGCTCATGGCCCAACTGCCGGAGCGGCTGCCCCCGGGCCAAGTTGCGCCGGTCACCTACCGTTGGCAGGGCCCGGCGGCCCAACTGCAAGGGGGCTTGGCCCTGTTGACCTGGCAGCGGGAACCCACGCCCGATCGCCCGGCGGGTCGCACCGGTTGGATTGACGATCGGGCCATTGGTCGCGGCCGGTTAATGACCCCTCTTCCCCCGTCTGCCGGCCAGGCCTGGGAGGTTTGGGATCGATCGGCCATGGTCTTACCGCCGGACTTGGCCCCCGGTCGGTATCGTCTTTGGGCGAGTTTGTTGCCCAACGATCCCCAATTGGGCGATCGGGCCCAGCCGATCGCGATTCCCACAGAAGCCACCGTGGTGATTGACCCGGCCGCCTCGGCCCAACCGGCTCCCGAACTGGACGGCGTGGCCCAACTGCGGCTGCTGGGATTGCAATTGCGATCGGGGCGATCGGGCTTGGAATCCGTGTTCAACACCATTGGCCGAATTAACCAATACAATCCCAATCAAACCTACGTGGCCCAAGCGGAACTGACCCTCCGTTATCGCCTCAGTCAACAGCCCGATCGACTCGGTTGGCGCTATGCCCTCGGCTTGGCCCAAGTGTTGGATCAAAACACCAGCGGCGCGATCGCCACCTTCGAGCAAATCACCCAAGCGGAACCACGCAACCCTTGGGCCCAGGCCTACTTGGCCGTGGTGCGGCTTTATGAATTTCAAACCGATGCCGCCTGGCCCGCCATCCAACAAGCCTTAGCCTTGGCTCCCCGAGTGCCCGAATTCCACTACCTAAAAGCCGTGGCCCATGCCCAACGCTGGGAACTGGGCCGGGCGATCGCTGAGTTGCGAATCGGTCAGTCCCTGGAGCCGGCCGCCACCCAAAGCCACCACCCCCCGATCGGGTTAATCCCGCCCACCAGTTGATTGCAACCTGTTGATCATGACCCGTTGATCGCGATCGGTCGCCTTGCCGTACAATAGGATGCTTGCTTATACCCTTTTTTGCCGCCAAGACCCAGCATCTGTTTAGGGCTGTGCAGTCCAGCGGTCTCAAGCATTAGCCCCTGTCGAGTTTCGACAGTCCAACCCTTAGTCAACAAGCAGAAACACCGCAATGGCTAAAAAGTCCATGGTCGAGCGCGAAAAGAAGCGCGATCGCCTGATTGCTAAATATGCCGCCAAGCGTGCCGATCTGAAGGCGCAGTTTGAATCCGCCCAGGATCCGATGGAAAAGCTGGCCCTGCATCGCCAAATTCAGCGCCTGCCCCGCAACAGCGCCCGGAACCGCCACCAAAACCGCTGCTGGTTAACTGGCCGTCCCCGTGGCTACTACCGCGATTTTGGTCTGTGCCGGAATGCTCTGCGCGAAATGGCTCACCAAGGCTTGCTGCCCGGTGTGGTCAAGTCGAGCTGGTAAGCCACGAACTGGCCAGCATCAGCAGTACCATTACCGCACCGTTTTGGGGCTTCTTGCCGAAGTCCATCCCGTTTTCACCAAAGCACGCCGATCCACCCGATCGACGTGCTTTTGGTTTTTGATCAGTCAGAATCAAAATAGCATCAGCCTCTAATTAAGATTGTGATCGCCAATTTCAAATATTTTTTCCTCGGTATAAATCCCCGATCGCCGCTGCCGGCCAAATACTTTCAAGCATCACCCGATCACCCAAGCCGAACACCACAACGACTCTACAGGCTGCCATGATCGCCATTCCAAACCACATCGATCCTGACGAATACCTACTGCTTGATCGCAATAGCAATACCCGCCATGAATACCGTCGCGGTCTTGTCTATGCCATGGCAGGCGGCAGCGACACTCACGCCCGAATTGCCATTAATCTCCTCAGTTTGATTAACTTTCACCTTCGAGGCACAGCCTGCCGTCTCTACAACGGCGATGTCAAAGTCAACTATCGCGACGAATTCTACTACTACCCAGATCTCTTCGTTACCTGTGACCCACGCGATCGCGAAAATCGCACCATCAAACGCTATCCCAAACTGATTGCTGAGGTTCTTTCAGACAGCACCAAAGACTTTGACCGTAACCTTAAATTTACCGACTACCAGCAGCTCGAAAGCCTCGAAGAATACGTCCTCATCTCCCAAGACACTCAGCAAGTGGAATGCCGCTGCCGCCAACCCGACAATACCTGGGCAACCACCGTCTACAAAAATGGCGATCGCGTCACCTTGAACAGCATTGGTCTTGAACTTGATGTGGCCGAACTCTATCTTGATCTCGACTAATCATCACAAGACACTCACACCCCCATACAAATCCCCGATCGCCACTTTCAACCCAATACTCCCAAACTCCACTCGATCGCCCAAGCCGAACACCACAACGACTTTATAGGCTGCCATGATCGCCATTCCAAACTACATCAATCCTGATGAATACCTGATCATCGATCGCGATAGTTCCACCCGCCACGAATACCGTCGCGGCCTCGTCTACGCGATGGCAGGCGGCAGCGATGCCCACTCACAGATTGCAATCAAGCTACTGGGTCTGATTGACCGTCATCTAGAAAATACGCCGTGCCGTGTTTACAACGAGGTCAAGGTCAACTACAAAGATGAGTTTTACTATTACCCTGATGCCTTCGTGACCTGCGATCCCCGCGATCGCGCCGACCGCTACATCAAACGCCACCCAAAATTGATTGCCGAAGTCCTATCCCAAAGCACGCGAGCCTTTGATCTGGGTCAAAAGTTCGAGGATTATCGGCAAATCCCAGACCTAGAGGAATACGTTCTCATCGATCAGGATCAGCGCTGGGTGGAATGCCACCGCCGCCAACCGGACAATACTTGGACAACGGTGATCTATGGAACAGGGGATCAGATTGCGCTTCAAAGTATTAATTTAACCTTCCCCCTTGAGCAACTCTATCGAGGCTTGGATTAGTGTTAGTTTGGGTCAGGCCCCAATGACTTTGAATGGGTTGATATTCCCTAAATAAACCTAAACGAAAAAGAAACCTAAAGAGGATGCCTGAAAAGCCAAAATTGCTACTCTGTACGCCCCAGTGATCGACTTAAACAAGGGGCTTAAGCCCCTTGTCCCCCCGACTATTGGTGCTTGCCCGTGCCAAAGAATACTTGTTAAACATCCTCTAAACAAAATAGAGGCGGCGTTCGCAGCGCACATCGGCTGGAAGGCAATCCTTGAGGGCAACTTCGGCAATTCGATCGGCGTAGTAAGTGGTAATCGGCAGGCGAATCACTTGGGTGCTGCCGATGTGCATTTCGCTGAGCCAATAGATTTGGGCGGCGATCGTCAGGATGTCCGTTTGGCCGTGGCGGCGACGCACCAAAAGGGGCTGGGGACTGGCGTTGGGGGCAACTTTGGCCTGTTTAGCACCGGTTGTGAGGACGATCGCCTCATGATCGTTGTGAACCCAAGCCCAACCTCGATCGGGGTTTTGCCACTGTTCTTGGTTGGTGTTGGGGTCGATCGCCCGCACCGCCGCCCGCGCCAGCACATCCTTCACCACTTCCACCACCTCCAATTGCTCCAACCCATGGGGTCGCAATTCGGCTTCTAGGGCTTGCAGGGTGGCTAATTCGCTGTTTTTGACGGTTCCATCGCGATGAATCACCACGTGGCGTAGGGGTTCACCGCTTTGCTCAGTGAATGCGCCAAATAAGTCGAGCAAAATATTGCGCAGGCTGGTTTCGCTGAAGGTTTCGCCCCGCTGCATGGAGGCGCTTGACCAGCCGATCGCCTGGCCTTGGCGGTTGACCACAAAGGCAGAGGCCCCGATCGTCCGTTCCTCTTTGCGGCCCAAATCTAGCCCCACAAAAGCTTGGGCAGTACCCGGCATTTGGTGCAACTGCCAGGGAGCATAGCCCAGTTTTGCCAGAATACCGAACACCACGTTTTGATCGCACCCCTCATGCAGCTTTTGGTTATAGTTCTCCTTGTTAACCACGCGCATGGTTTCGCGCGTCACCATTTGCGAACAGTAACTCTGTTGATTGAGGATTCTTTTTAAGGTGAAGTAGGGATTAACTTGGGCGTTGTAAATTGGGTCTGCTCCGTTGGGGACAAAGGCAAAAATTAGGTCATTAGCATTCACGGGCAAGTTCTGGCAAACCTGACGTAGGGAAAGGGAATTTTGCGGATCGTAGGGACGTAAATCGCCAGCCCTCGTGAGTGTAATTCCAAATTCTTGGAACCGACTTTTGAGGGCTGACATATACTTTTTCACCTCTGCTTCCCAGGCTTGGGGATACAGCACTTGCGTCCGAATTTCTGCTGGTTTTTGGTGAAGGGCACGTTGCTTCCAACCACGCCAAGCTTCGTCTACGAGGATTGGTCGATCGGGCTGTTGTGGATCTGCTCCAAAGGATAGGTTTCTGGCCATGGAGCCAGCGGTCAATTGAGTGAGGTGATCGGGATGCCAAGGGTTAGGATCAAATTCAATTCGATCTCCACAAATAAATTCTCGTTTGTTTAAAAGGTCGATGGTCTTTTGCATTAATTCCCGACGCTTAGCCAGTGGCAAAATGCAATGGTTCAGCGATTTACTGGGTAGGTCTTCACGGGCATAGATTCGTTTTAATAGTTGCGGTAGATGATGAAACGGTTGGTAGCGAGGCGGATAGCCCACTGCAACGGCGGGTTGATTGGGATCCAGTTGTGCGGCCAATTCTGGGGGCAGATTTTGCCGATCGCGGTGATAGTCTAATAGGCTTTGGTTGCCTAATTCCGCGAGCGGTTGACCAATGGTGATCGGTGCAACACCCAGAAATTGGCAACTTTTGCCATCGTAAGTATGAATCAGGCGCTGTTGGGTCGGAAACTGCTGCCAATCGAATTGGTCGATCGTACCAATGGATTGGTATTCATTCCGAAAGTGCAAGGTTAGGAAGAGAAATCCCGCCGAGTTTTGCCAAAAATCAAAGGTTAAATATCGTCTTGCTTCGGCAATAATTCGACCTTGGGGATCCCGAATTTGCATCGGCGGTTCGTTGGAATAAATTCGTTTGCGAGTTTCTTGAACTTTCTTGGCGCTATGGGGATTAATGGTTTTGAAAATGCTGCACAACCGATAATTACAGAGTTGAAATAGCCAGTTCTGATATCTGGGTTCGCTCAGATCGATCGCCTCGCTCTTGAGGATCTCAATTTCCAAAGGTTCTGAGGAGGTTTCGCAAAACTGCCGCAAACAGGCTAATAAGTTCGCTTCCTGTCCCCGGTCTTCGGAAATCAGGGCGAGGCTGGACTGATCGTTGGTAACCCACTGATTGAGCCGAAATTTGCAGAATCTTGCGAGGGAGTAGAGGGTGTCGATCGGGGTGGCACTGCCGACGATTCGCAGTCGATCGCGCCGGGCAGGTACAGCGCCAAGGGGCTTACGCGATTGAAAGCTGAGTTCTCGAATATCCACAATTGAAGCGGCTATAATTAACGCATGAATTATATCACTTAAAGCATTTTATTTTAAAGCACCTTGAAATTCATTCAAAGGTTATTATGAAACAATGCAACCCCACGAACCCGATCGCCATCAAGTCGCCATTAAGTCATCATCAATAAAATTCAATTAATCCAATTCAATCAGCCTAAATATTTATCTAATCTAATCAACAAAAATCAGCCAAAGTCAGTCAAGGTCAATCGATATAAACTAACCAAAATAAATGAGTAAATTCAGCCCCGGAATAGTTCGAGAAAGCGTCCACAAAAGCAGGCCAATATACATTAAGCCCAAAGTCCATTGATACCAAACCACCAGTGAAATTTCGGCGGGTAAATGCTCATCTCGCATCCGCACATCGCTAAACCCAATCCGAAAAAGATTGATGGCGCTGAGGTCGTAATAATTCAGCCAGGCCCAACGCCGATTCCAAAGGAGAGGCATGAATCGTTCCCGAAAGAAGTGATAGCGCGGCATGAGGGGTAAACGGGCGATCGGGAGTTGCACTTGCCGAATTTCACCGTTTTCCACAAAGTAGCTCACATCCATCAGGTCATGGAACCGGCCGCGCCAATAGAGCTTGATCAGCAGGGCGAGCGGGACGGGGCCGATCGAGATGGCAATGCTGGCCAGCGTCCACCAAGGTCGATCGCTGGTTTGGAAAATGGTTGCTAAACCCAGGCTGAACAACAGTCCGGCGCTGCCGCCCATCCAGAGGGTTTCGGGCCAGGTGGGCACGATCGGTTGGGGGCGCAACTTGCGAAGCCGATCGACCAGCCAAAACCAAAGGGCAAAAAAGGTCATGGCCACCAACCCCACCCCCAACACGAGGCCGGCGCTAGTGCCAGCTCGACTCAGCAAAATCAACAGGTTGGTTCCCAGCCATTGCAGGGCGATCGTGCTCCAGGAGAGGGGGGTGCTGGTGCGATCGGCCGTGACCCGATCGCGCACTTTCACATAGGTTGCCAGGTCAACGCCCTCGATCGACAGCATTTCCGCCACGGTGCGCAGGGGTTGCCGATCGCGGGCTTGGGCGATCGCCTGGGCTTGGGTGGGCGAAAACCCGATCGACACCAACACCGCTGGCTTGGCCGCGTTCAGGTTCACCCCCGTGAGCCGCTGTTGCAGGGTCTTGAGCCGCAATTTAAACAGGGTGTAATCCACTTGATTGGCATCAGCAATCTGTTCCACCCGCCGAAAGTTCCGCACCAGGGTTCGTAAAACCGTTTCATTGCCCTGCAAAACCGGTACTGACAAAATGCGCCCAATTTCCCCGGGGGAGCCAATTAGTTTTGCTTGGTCGCTGTCAAAGTCCAGCCCGGACACGTTGATATAGGCTCCGGGGGCAAAGCTGGCGCTGGTGAAGTCGGCTTCGTCCAGAATGGTGGCCCCGCGCAGGTTCAGGGGTTTGGCAAACCGCGCATTCCGAAAGGAGCTTTCGCCGTGGAATAGGCTGTCGATCGCATAGAAGGAACTGGCAAAACTGGCCCCATCAAACCGCACTTCGCCTTGCCAGTCGGCTTGGGTGAGGTCGGCGCTGCCATTCCAATGGCTTTTGCTGAAGTTGGCGATCGCCTGAAATTGCGATCGATAAAAATTGGCTCCCCGCTCAAAGGTGCTGGACTGAAAGCTAGCATTTCCGGCAAATTTAGCCCCATCGAACCGCGCTTCGCCCGTGAATAGGCTGTTCCGAAACTGGGCACTTTGGGCCACTAAGCCGGAAAAGCGGGCCCCTTGGCTGAAGCGGCTGAGGGAACCCACCAAGGCTCCGCCCAGGCTCAGGCCCCTGGCTTCCACCGGTTCCAAAAAATAGGTGTTGGCTAGGCGCAGGGAACCGCTAATTTGCAGACCTTCAAGGACGATCGGGCCGCGAAAGACGGAAATTTGCCAATCCAGGGGGCTACCTTCATCGAGCAACAGCGATCGGGACAATCGGCTGAGGTGCAAGAGTCGCAGTCGATCGCGCCCCAGTTGTTCCTGTTCCGTGGGGGTCAGCAAGGGCGAAAGGGCCTTGCCATAGAGCGGCGCACGCAGGCCCAACCGGGCCAAATCCAAATCGCCCTGGATGCTGGATCCGCGCAAGTCGAGGCCCAGGCGTTCCTGTTGCAACTTGCTGGCGACCTGTTGATAAAAGGCTTCCCGAAAGTTGCCATTGTCGCTGCGCAGGTCGATCGCACTCTGGCTGAGGTCGATCGCAGGCTTGCCATCCAACAGTTGGGGATGTTCCAGGCGATCGCGCAAAACCTCCAGGGTCAGGGCCGGGCGATCGACCGAAGCCGCCTGCGCAGGACTGGCTGCCCACAGCCACCCACACCCGATCGCCAAAACCCAGCAGATCCCAACCCCCCAGATCCGCCAGCGGTTAAACCATTGCTGAAATCCTATCCCTCGCCCAATTGCCACCCACGCCATATCGCGTCTGCCACTCGCACCACGTCGCGCATTTGCTGAATATCATGCACCCGCACCCAGTCGGCCCCGCCAGCCACACAGGCCGCACAGGCCGCCCCGGTTCCCCAAACCCGCTGTTTCGGATCCGGTTGCTCCAGAATTTTGCCAATGAAGCTCTTGCGGGAGGGGCCCACCAAAAGGGGGTGACCGAGCGATCGCAAGCTGGGTAAATGCCGCAGGAGGGCAAGGTTTTGTTCAGCGGTTTTGGCAAAGCCAATGCCCGGATCGATCGCAATTTGGGCCGCCGGAATCCCCGCCTCGATCGCCGCCGCCACCCGTTCCGCCAAGCTCGATCGCACGGCAATCACCACATCGGGCAAGTGTTGACCAGGCAACTCACCCGACCCACCCTGGCCCGCAAAATCACTGTAATCCGTAAGCTGCTGCATGGTTTGAGGTGTGCCGCGCAAATGCATCAAAATCACCGGCACACCCAAGGTTGCCACCGTGGGCAGCAGTTCCGGGTCATACAAGCCCCCAGACACATCATTCACCACATCGGCTCCCGCCACGATCGCCGCGCGGGCCACGATCGCTTTGGTTGTGTCGATCGAAATGGGCAAATCCAACGGCGCAAAGTCCCGCCACCCCCGCCGCAGGGCCGCAATTACCGGCACAACCCGATCGATCTCTTCCTGGGCAGAAACCGGCTGGGCATCGGGGCGCGTCGATTCTCCGCCAATGTCTAACCAATCGGCCCCGTCAGCCGCCAGTTGGTGGGCCTGGGCGATCGCCGTTTCCAGTTGGTCAAATTGCCCCCCATCGCTAAAACTGTCGGGCGTGACATTCAGCACCCCCATCAAATAGGTGCGATCGCCCCAAGTCCAAGGGCGATCGCGCAAAATCCAAGGGGTCAAAGCACAGGAAGACAAGGGCACATCCATAACCAACCGAATGGGTCAAAAAATCATCAAGCCGGAATCCGCCCGGCCCATATCCACTCGGTCAAAACATGCTCAACCTTGACCGCAACCCAACACCAACTGCCCAACAAAAAAGGCAGCGAAGATCGCTACCTTTTACCTTGTGGACTGTTAGTCATCTGGGAGTGGAATGGCTCTCAGATCGGGGTTTTCGGACTTTCGCAAAACAGTTCATGCTGAAGAGTTTTCATGGAAACTGTTTGCAAATCGGAGCGGCGGGATTCGAACCCACGACCCCCACTACCCCAAAGTGGTGCGCTACCAAGCTGCGCTACGCCCCGATAGCCCAGTTACTATAGCATGTTTATTTGATTTGCCAAGGGCCCTGGTTAAATTTCTGTGCCCAAAGTGGCCAAGGCGGTCGATCGAGCTGCTCAGCCCGGGCCAGCTCGTTCTCAGAAATGATGGATTGCCCAGGACTCAATCGTCGTCACAAGGGGCTTGACCATCTTGTCCCCCCCGATCTGCCAACGGCGGAATCAGGGTTTCAGGCAATTGGGCGACAGGCCCTAGGACTCTTCGGGCTTGAGGGGCTTGTCCCTTGCATCCGGGCCCGGACGACCATTTCGGCTACCCAATTGACGGCGCACATCGTCGATCGCGTCATTCAACTGGGCAATTTTGTCCTCCAGTCCTTGGCGCGCCGTTTCCATGCGGGCTTCACTGCTTTCGCTGGCGGCCAGCCGGGGGCGACGGCGGGGACGCGGCGGCAGCTCGGCCCCTTCCCGATCGCCCTTTTCCGTCAGCTCTTCCAGTCCCTCATCGGAGTTGCGCGAGGCCAGGGCAGCCCCCACCAGGCCCCCCACAGCCCCCCCCAACAGGGCCCCCCAAAAAAATCCACTACCAAAACCCTCTCGATTTGCCATAACTCGTCCTACGTTGAGAATGTTGCTTGTGCTTAGAATGTGCTTAGAAAATGATGCTCAGAAAGTAATGCTGGGAATGATGATCCGGGGAATGGCCTTCATCGCGATCGGCAAGTTGATCAGACCTATCAAACTAATCAAGGCGATCGATGAGACAAGGCAGAGACCGATGCTGAAGCGACGAAAACCCCTGAAAAACCCCTGAAAAACCCCCTAAGAAAACCGCTCTAGAAGGTTCCAAAGGCGCGATCGCCCGCATCGCCCAACCCAGGCACAATCCAGCCGTGATCATTCACGGACTCATCGATCGCCGCCGTGTAAATCACCAAGCCTGGGAATTGCTGATTCAGACGTTGCAAGGCCGGAGGAGCCGCCACGATCGAAATAATCCGAATTTGCTCCGGCGTGAGGCCCCGTTGGGTCAATTCCTTCATGGCCGCCTCGATCGACCCACCCGTTGCCAACATCGGCTCTGAGATCAGCACCCGCGCCTCCGCCGGAAACTGGGCCGGTAACCGATTGAGATAGCAGGATGGCTCCAGGGTTTCTTCATTGCGCACCAAACCCAAGTGATAAACACTGGCCAAGGGCACTACGGGCAAAATTCCTTCCATCAACGCCAACCCTGCTCGCAAAATTGGCACCACAGCCATCGGAGTGGCGGGCGAAATAAACGTTGCCGGACAAGTTCCCAAAGGCGTTTCCACCTCTGCCGTTTCCGTGGGCAACCATTCGCGCACCGCTTCATAGGCCAGCCAACGCCCCAACTCCGTCAGCGCACTGCGAAACAAAGTCGGCGGCGTTTGGGCATCGCGCACCACACCCAGCCAATGCTGAATGAGGGCATGGGGTGGCACGTAAACGCGAAGTTGCAACGGCATGGGAAGAGCGAAGGGAAAGGTTTAAGGAGCCATCAACCTGGCCTGAAGCTGCCGACAACGGCCAAGGGCCGCAATTCGGCGACTGGAAATTTTAGGATGACGGGCAGATTCAGGTTGATTTTACCCGGTTGTTGGGACGGGCTTGCCGGGTACTGGTTGGATTGCGCGAGATCGATACGAGATCGATACAAGCAACACCCAGCTAAGGATCGGTGGTGGGGCGATTGCGGGGCGATCGGGGGATGCATGGGGTCAGAAAAGAATTCTAATGAGAATCTATTGCAAGAGAGTTGACAAAGATTCCTAGTAGCCGCTATTGTATTGAGCGTGTTCTTCTCTCTAGTAAACGGCGGGTGGGGCTAGTCTGCAATTGCGGATTAGTCCTTTTTTTTGGTTATTTTCCGGTTAAGACCGAGACCCGATCGCCCCCGCCACTTCAGCCCAGCCCGGCGATTCAGGTTCCACCTTGATCGACAAACTCTTGCAATAAATCCTGAAAAACCGTTGGCACACCCCAACCACGATCGGCTCCACAATGCCCCAGAGGCAACACCCCGATCGGCCTCCGGTGTTGAATGACCACAATCCTTGAACGCCCAGCAATTCAGCAGAGCCTTCGCTTTGGGTAATGGATTGGGTGATTAATCACTTTGGGTAATGGATCGCTTTGGGTGATTGCTTTGAACCTATTGCCCGATCGACCCGAGAAAACCAGCAGCAGCAACATCTCTGGGCGATCGGGTTGGAGCCGCGCAACGAGAACGCTACACTCAAACATGGCCGCGCCCCTGGGCCTTGCCGTTGCTGTTTCGCCCTTTCCGTCGCCATGACCGCCGTGGATAAGCCCTCGATCGCCCCGACCACCACCGCCCTGCAAACCGACCCATTGCCCCGTGATTGGGATGCGATCGTCATTGGTTCCGGTATTGGCGGATTGGTCACGGCCACCCAATTGGCTGCTAAGGGAGCCAAGGTGCTGGTGTTAGAGCGCTACCTCATCCCTGGCGGCAGTGCTGGCTATTTTGAGCGCGAGGGCTACCGCTTCGACGTGGGCGCATCGATGATTTTTGGCTTTGGGCAACAGGGCACAACCAACTTGCTAACCCGCGCTCTGGCAGCGGTGGGCCAAACGATCGAAACCATTCCTGACCCCGTGCAAATTCACTATCACCTTCCCAACCAGTTGGAAGTGAAAGTGCATCGGGACTACGAACAGTTTTTGCAGGAATTGGGCGATCGATTCCCCCACGAGCGCCAAGGCATTCGCCAGTTTTATGACGAGTGCTGGACGATCTTTAACTGTCTGAATGCGATGGAGCTGCTGTCGCTCGAAGAACTGCGCTACCTCATGCGGGTCTTTTTCCAAAATCCGTTGGCCTGTTTGGGCTTGGTGAAATATTTACCCCAAAATGTCGGGGCGATCGCCCGACGCTACATCAGCGATCCGGAACTACTGAAATTCATTGATATCGAATGCTACTGCTGGTCAGTGGTTCCGGCGGATCTCACCCCAGCCATCAACGCAGGCATGGTTTTCAGCGATCGCCACTACGGCGGCATTAACTATCCCAAAGGCGGCGTGGGTCAAATTGCCCAAAAGCTGGTGGATGGGCTGGAGACCCACGGCGGCCGAATTCAATACAAAGCACGGGTGACCCAAATCGTGACGGAAGGAGGCCGCGCCGTGGGTGTGAAGCTCGCTTCGGGCGAACTGTTGCGGGCCAAACGGGTGATTTCCAATGCCACCCGCTGGGATACCTTCGGCCAACTGCTCGATCGGGATCAACCCCTGGACGAAGATCGTTGGCAAGAGCGCTATCAAAAATCCCCCAGCTTCCTCAGCGTCCACATGGGTGTGCGCGCCGATGCCCTGCCCGCTGGCACAGACTGCCACCACATCCTAGTCAAGGATTGGGAACAGATGGAAGCCGCCTACGGCACGGTGTTTGTATCAATTCCCACCCTGCTTGATCCAGACTTGGCCCCGCCCAATCACCACATCCTGCATGTGTTTACCCCTTGCTGGATCAGCGATTGGCTCAATCTCAGCCCCGAAGACTACCAAGCTCAAAAGGAACAAAGAGCACAAGAACTGTGCGATCGCCTCGCCCCGATCGTGCCCCAGTTAGACGCGGCGATCGACTACATCGAAATTGGCACTCCGCGCACCCACCGCCGCTTCCTGGGCCGAGTGGATGGTTCCTATGGGCCGATCCCCCGGCGCAAGCTTCCCGGCTTGCTCACCATGCCCTTTAACCGCACCGCCGTTAAAAATCTCTATTGCGTGGGCGACAGCACTTTTCCTGGCCAAGGCCTCAACGCGGTGGCTTTCTCCGGGTTCGCCTGTGCTCACCGAGTGGCGGCCGACCTGGGCTTGGTTTAAAGTCCAAACCCAATCCATTCCCTGGCGCTAATTTGCCCTTGGATTCTCAGTTCCCGATCGCACCCAATTCACAAAGGCCTTAATCGCCGCCGGTTGATTTTGGGGCTGAACAAATTGTGCCAACTGCGCAATTTCCAAAGCGGGAAAAAATGCGCTGCGATCAGCAATTTGGATCTCATCCCCCCGCAGGTTATAGAGCGTGAGTTGCTGATCTTGCCAAATCAAGACCTCTGGCACCCCGATCGCCCGATAGATCGCTAATTTGTCTAGCCCACCACTGGTTAAGTTGACCTCCACCGCAAAATCCGGCTGGGTTTTCAGGATCCCAACGCAATAGCATTCATCGGGTTCTAAGCCCGCCGCCTTCGATGATTGCCGAAACGTTGTGGAACCATAGGCATGAAGGTCAATTTCCACTTCTTCGGCATAGCGTTCCAGCAATCGGGCGATCGCCTTTTTGATTAATTCATGCTCTGGCGACGGCATAAAAACTTCTAGAATCCCATCCAAATACAACAGCCGCAAGCCCGATTCATCCCCCAGATGATCGAGCCAATGGCTATAGCGCTGCCAGCTCATTCCCGGCATCAGCAACCGCTGATCCGATCGTCCAGCCTGGGGCAGAGTAGGTAAATTACCGGCCACCGAAATAGTCATCGGCTCTAAAAAGAACGGGACTGAAAAAGCTGAGAAACAGATAACGAAAACCCAGGGATGATTTCTTCGCCGTCTAATTGATCAGTCAATTTCAAAAGGCGATCGGGTTCTGTTGCCGATCGATACACCAACACATGATTTTGACGCGGATTAATCACCCAGATCAGCCGAGCACCATTCTCAAAATATTCAATGAGTTTTTCGTCAATTTCCTCGATCGTATTGGTCGGCGAGAGAATTTCAACCACCAGATCCGGCGCACCCTCCAAGAACCCGATCGGTAAGTCATCCAATCCCTGAAGCCGCTCCTTGGCAAAGAAAGAAATATCGGGCGATCGCTTGTTGCCATTTTTCATCTTGAAGGCAGTGCTGGAATCAAACAACGCACCCAACTTTTGAGCCGCCACTACTGTAAACAAAGCCGCACTCAAAATAATCGCTAAATACCCATGCTTGGCACCAGAATTACCCATATCAATTAGCTGTCCGTTAACCCATTCATGACGATGGCCATCACGTCCCAACGCCATAAATTCTGCATCAGTGCAAGCGGGATGTTCAAGAGGGCGATCGTGAATGAATTGAGTAGCAGGAATCATGATGAAAATCCTAAATTAGTTTCAAAACCACTAACCAAAAGCGTTAATTCAGCCCTCAGTAATATCGCATTGTTGTTGAATGACTAGCAGAACTTTTATTACTTGCCGATAGTATGCTTCAACTTTTCCCAAGGTGATTCTTTGATCAGCACCATGAGCAATACTATGTCTAGTTTTAACAATGCTAGTAACTGCATCTTGAACTTCTTGATCTATGCTTCCTAATTCTGTACTCCACTCTTCACTAAATTCCTTGGCTAATTCTTTTAAGCTATTCATGTCAGGATTTTGGAAGCGCCTCAATTTATGGCTGACATATTTCGCTACGGTAGGGGCTGCCTTTGACTCTGCATAATCAATATAAAATTCCTGCACAGTTGTCTCGATCAGTCCTGATATGCGAACACAAATATAACAGGCTAAATCGCTTTGAATTTGTAAGTTTTCAACTGACTTTGCTCGTTGAATTAACGAATCAATTCGATCTTTTCCTTGATGAAAGTTTCGATAGGATGATGATGGCATGGTGACTAGGGAATATTCTCAAAAGCCAGATTTGCCAGTTCAATTCGCTTACGAACATTTTCAGAACTCGTCGTTTGTTTGGAATCGATACTGACTCGCTGAAACTCTTCACTAGACAACAAATTCTCGTAAGCCTCTCTCAAAGCCGCTAAATTCTGAATAGGATGTTTATCGAGTTGCTTTGCTAGTGCAACCATAACTGCATCAAATACAGCGGCATGAAGAGCATGTCGAGGGCGAAAGGCTTTTTCTCCAATGCTGGAATACACCAAACTTACTGTTCTTGTAAAGATTACCTTCATTTGAAAGTCAGTGTAACCTTTATCGAGAGAACGATGTGTTTCCATAAAAGAGTTTAGAAAGTCTTTCATGGATTCTTTATAATTTTGTAAATCAAAATATAGTGCCAAGAATCGGAGAATCAATTCTTGATCTTTCATTCTTTTACTTAAGTCTGGGATAGCTGCTGACTTTTTGCCTTGGAAAATTTTCTGCCACTGCTCATATCCATTTAAATCGGATAGGAGTTCATTAAGCTTTCCTTGATAGGCAGCAGCTCGAACCTCTTGAGAAGATAGCTGACTCCCCCCTGCATTTAGTCGCTCAAAGATTTGGTAGATACTAGCCTGTTCATTGCTTTCATACATGCTTCCTTCTTGTCGAACAATGGTGGCAGAAATAATTGAATCATCGAGCTTTCGTCGATCAACTGCACTGAGTGTTTCGTAAGTCTTACTCAAGAAGTGAGGAGAAATTTTACCCGATAGCATAAAAGGAATATGACGGTCAGAGCCAGGATTTTCAGGAAACTGACCATTGTAAAAGTATTGCAAGCTCTTTAGTCTTTGCTGACCATCAATAACAATTAACTTATTAGTTCCGTTCTCTTGAGCCAGAAACACTCCAGGAACAGGAAGTCCAAGTAAAAAGGATTCGATCAATCGAGAAGCTTGATCGATTTTCCAAATATATGATCGCTGAAATTTTGGAATAATAATGTCGCCTCGATTTAGCCTCTTGACTAATCCATCAATAGGGTAATCTGCGCCATAGCTAGTTATTGGATAGTAGGTAGGAGGAACTCCATCATCAACATCACCTTCTATGTCAGCTTCTGAGTTTCCATTTGAGCTGGCAGATTTAGCTTCGGAAGTTTCTTCTAGAACTTGATCATCTGATGCTGTTTCTGAGGGAACAAGATTAGCTTCCATAGTTTTTAATGGTTTGAAACCAATCTATGCATCGTGAATTATTAGTGATCATAGCACCGCCCCCCAGAGACAGCGGGTTGAAACCAGTGAGGCCAGTGAGTTGCGATACAGTATAGAATCGCAAACCGTTGCCCCCAGGAGGATCGATCGCCGTGGACGCTCGCTATAACCCCAACGAAATCGAAGCAAAGTGGCAAGCCGTTTGGGCCGAGCAAAACGCCGATCGCACGCCTGACCTAGCCGATCACTCCCAGGAGCACAAAACGTTTTACGCCCTGTCCATGTTCCCCTACCCTTCAGGGAATTTGCACATGGGCCATGTCCGCAACTATTCGATCACCGATGCGATCGCCCGGGTGCGACGGATGCAGGGCTACCAAGTGCTACACCCGATGGGCTGGGATGCCTTTGGGTTGCCCGCTGAGAACGCGGCGATCGATCGGGGCGTGCATCCCGCCATTTGGACGGAGCAAAACATCGCCCAAATGAAGGGCCAGCTCCAGCGCTTGGGCCTCTCCTACGACTGGGAGCGGGAAGTGGCCACCTGCCGCCCGGACTATTACCGTTGGACGCAGTGGATTTTCCTGCAGTTTTTTGCCGCCGGGTTGGCTTACCAAAAAGAAGCCACGGTGAACTGGGATCCGATCGACCAAACCGTGTTGGCCAACGAACAGGTGGATAGCGAGGGCAAATCCTGGCGATCGGGCGCATTGGTCGAAAAACGGCTGCTGCGTCAGTGGTTCTTCAAAATCACCGACTACGCCGAGCAATTGCTGACGGATTTGGACAAGCTGACCGGCTGGCCCGAACGGGTGAAAACCATGCAGGCCAACTGGATCGGCAAATCTACCGGAGCCTTGCTGGACTTCCCGATCGTCGGGAATGCTGACCTGGCCGACACCAAAATCACCGTCTTCACCACCCGCCCCGATACGGTCTATGGCGTGACCTACGTGGTGTTGGCTCCCGAGCATCCCCTCGTGGCCCAGGTGACGACGGCCGATCGCCGGTCAGCTGTGGAAGCCTTCGTGCAGGAAATTTCCGCCCAAAGCGAGATCGATCGCACCGCCGACGACAAGCCGAAGCGCGGCATCCCCACGGGTGGCATGGCGCTGAATCCCTTTACCGGCGAAGAAATTCCGATTTGGATTGCCGATTACGTGCTCTACGAATACGGCACGGGCGCGGTGATGGGCGTGCCCACCCACGATCAGCGGGACTTCCAATTCGCCAAAAACAACGGCTTGCCCCTGAAGGTAGTGATCGTGCCGGAAGCGGGCGCGTCAGCCGAGGCCGCAGACCTGACGGCGGCTTACACGGAAACGGGCCTGTTGGTGAATTCGGGGCAATTTGACGGCACGCCTTCCCCCGAAGCCAAGGCCAAAATCACCGAATTTGCTGAGACCCAAGGCTGGGGCAAAGCCAAAGTCCAATACCGGCTGCGGGATTGGCTGATTTCCCGCCAGCGCTACTGGGGCGTGCCGATCCCGATCGTCCATTGCCCCAACTGCGGCGCAGTGCCCGTACCCGATGACCAATTGCCGGTGGCATTGCCCAGCAACGTGCAGTTCTCCGGGCGCGGCCCCTCGCCCCTGGCCAAGCTGGACGACTGGGTGAACGTGCCTTGTCCCACCTGTGGCACACCAGCCAAGCGGGAAACGGACACCATGGACACCTTCATCGATTCCTCCTGGTATTTCCTGCGCTATCCCGACGCGCGCAACGAGTCCGCCGCCTTCGACCCGGCCAAGACCAACGCTTGGGCCCCGGTCGATCAATACGTGGGCGGCATTGAGCACGCGATTTTGCACCTGCTCTACTCGCGCTTTTTCACGAAAGTGCTGCGCGATCGCGGCTTGCTGAACTTTGATGAACCCTTCAGCCGCCTGCTGACCCAAGGCATGGTGCAAGCCATGGCCTACAAAAACCCAACCACGGGCAAATACATCGCCCCGGCCGATGTGGACTTCAGCGATCCCAGCCAGCCGAAAGACCCGGCCACGGGCGATCCGCTGGTGTCGGTCTACGAAAAAATGTCCAAGTCCAAATACAACGGCGTTGATCCCGAGGGCGTACTCGCGAAATATGGCGCAGATACTTCGCGGATGTTTGTGCTGTTCAAAGCGCCGCCGGAGAAGGATTTGGAGTGGGATGATGCGGATGTGGAAGGGCAATTCCGCTTCCTGAATCGCGTGTGGCGGTTGGTTAGCAACTCCCTAGAAGCCCAGGCCGGCGAGGCGATCGCCCCCGATCCAAAAGCCGAAAAAGACCTGCGCCGCGCCATCCACACCGCCATCAAGGAAGTGTCGGAAGATTTGGCCGAAGACTATCAATTAAACACGGCGATTTCCGAGTTGATGAAACTCAGTAATGCCCTGAACGATTACGCCAACAAAACCACACCGGTTTTCGCGGAAGGGATTCAAACCCTGGTGTTGTTGTTGGCTCCCTTTGCGCCCCATTTAACCGAAGAATTGTGGGGGGCGATCGGGCAGTCCGGCTCGGTTCATGCAGCGACTTGGCCCGCTTTGGATGAATCCGCGTTGGTGGCCGATGAGGTGACGATCGTGATTCAAATCAAGGGCAAAACGCGCGGCACGATTCAAGTTCCGGCAGGCACCGACAAGGACACCCTAGAACAGATCGCCCTCAACAGCGATGTGGCCCAAAAGCACATTGCCGGTCAGGAGGTAAAAAAGGCGATCGTCGTTCCTGGCAAGCTGGTGAATTTTGTGGTGTAGCGATCGCCTAGTCGCTTGAGTTTGAATAGAGATTGGATCGGACTCTATAGATCGATCCAATCTTTGTTTGATCCACAATGTTTGATCCACAATCTTATCAAGATCAATGGATATTAAGGCTTCGATTATTGATCAGCAGGTCGAGAGCCTAGCAGAACGCTTAAAACCCGAGTTGCAGGCACAGCTCGATCTCAATTTGCAGGGCGATCGAGGACGACTGAAATCCTTAGCCTTCATCCATCTATGTGTTCGGTCAATCCTAGATCTTGATGACCTAGCCACGCTTGATTGCATTGTGGATGGAGGGCAAGATTTTGGAGTGGATGCGATCTATGCCTCTGAAGAGCAAGATGGTGAATTCACGGTTTCTCTGTTCCAGGGTAAATATAAACAGAAACTGGATGGAACCAGCCATTTTTCCGAAGAAGGGATCAAGGGCTTAATTAATGCGATTCGGTATTTATTTGATCCGAGTATTAATTTAAATCAGAGCTTGAATCGCCGACTCCAAGCCAAAGTCGAAGAAATTAGAAGCCTGATTCGCGATGGCTATATTCCCCAAGTACGGGCGATCGCCTGTAATAACGGGTTGCGATGGAATGAACAGACCGATCGCCTGATTCAAATTGCGGGATTTGGCGATCAAGTGGAGTGGGAGCACCTCAACCCCGATCGCCTAATTAAATTACAGCAATCCAAGAAGCCCGTTAATGATACGCTCCAGCTTTCGGGAAAAATTCTGGTTGAGGATATTGAATTCAACCGAATCTTAGTGGGGCGAGTTGCCATTAGCGAGATTGCCACTTTGGTTGATCGCCATGGAGAGCGGTTATTTGAGCGTAATATTCGCCGATATTTGGGGCTTCAGAATAATCGAGTTAATGATGGCATTCGCCAAACCATTGAAACTAACGCCAGCTATCTCTATTTCTATAACAATGGTTTAACGCTAATTTGCGATAAATTTGAATACAACACTCTACAAGGCAGCGATCATCAGGTACGGATTCAAAATCTACAAATCATCAATGGTGGTCAAACTTGCATGACCATTTATAAAACATGGGTCAATGCACAACAGCAGCTACCACTCGACCAGGCTCGCTCAGCGAATGCCTATATTTTGATTCGCCTTTATCAATTATCCAGTTTCAACACTGATTTAGTTCAGAAAATCACCTTCGCTACCAATAACCAAAATCCGGTTGATTTGAGAGACCTGAAGGCAAATGATGAGCGTCAAGCGCAATTAGAGCTGGATATTGCGCAACTGGGTTATCGTTATTTAAGAAAACGCAGCTCAGAGCGCCCAACTCAGCAGGATATTACTTCATCGGAAGCAGCCGCAGCCGTTTTAGCTGTTTGGAGAAAAGCCCCTCATCAGGCAAAATCTTCTACTCGTGAGCATTTTGGAAAACTTTATAATCGAATTTTTACTGGCAGCTTAAATGGCACACAGATTATAAGTGCTACTTTGCTGTATAGGATTGCAGATCATCGTCGTCGCCAACCGGCAAATAGTGACCCGGATTTTGTGCGTTATGCTTCTTGTTTTATTGCCATGCAAATGGGGAAGTATCTTTTACAAGATTTGAAATTACAGCGAGTGGATGATTTAAATCATCAGCACTTTTTTAAAGTACAGGAGCTAATTCAAAATCAGGGATCCGAATATTTTGATCGCAGTGTCAAAAATATTGAGGATGCAATTCACCGTCTTTATTCAGCTTCCGCCCTCTCTTTGCAGCAATTGTCTGCAACCTTTCGGAGGGGTGATCTGATTAGTCAGTTAGCCGACTTTTAGACTGGGTTTCAATCGATTGTTAATTGCATCCTTAACGATTGCTGAGTGTTGCCCAAACGTTTCTTTGGCTCTGCCCAGCAACCAGCCCAGCTTTGCATGATTGGGTTAGTGGCTGGCGGGTCGGGTGGGTTCGAGGCCGAGGGATGCTTCGAGGGCGATGAGTTCGTCGCGGTGGGCTTTGACCCAGAGCCGGGCGATCGCCCCTTGATCATTGGTTTCGAGCTGCAATTGCACTTGTTCGGTGCGCTGGGCTTTGCGTTGATAGAACCAACCGGCAGCCGGGGCCAGGAGGACTAGGGCTAATCCGGCATTCTGGATTTGGGGAATGGTCATGGACAAAACGAGTCCCAGACACAGCAACCCGCCGGCCGCAAGGATGCTAAGGAAAATGGCAAGGGTAGGGCTGGCGGCCACCAGGCCTTCAAAGGTGACGCGATCGTTGTCTGCATCCCGATTCACCAAGCGATACGATCGCCCTGAGAAGTAGCCTCGGAGCCGATCGCGCAGTTCGGTTTCCGGAATGGTCTCGGGGATGTAGCAAGCCAGTTCCGTGCGGTCTTTGGCGGAAGCGCGGATGAAGAAGACCAGGCCGATTAACATCAACACCGTCAAGAACAGCGTGGACGAGACAACGACATCGTTGGACATGGCGAGTGACGGGATGTGGGGCGATGGGGGATGAGGAAGGTGCTGGGCTGGTGGCGTTTCTGGCAACAACTGCAACAATTAGTTACAAACTCAGCTCCCATCAGCATATCGGACTCGGGGCCGCGCGATCGAGCATGTTAAGGTGATCAGTCGTGTCCGCTCCCAGCCCACCGTGGTTAGCCAAGTTGAACGCATTGCCCGCTTGATGGGTCGCACCAGCACCATCAGCTTTTGGATCCAAATTTTTCTTGGGGTGATCGGCAGTATTCTGCTGTTGCTGACCACGCCCATGCTGTTTGCGCGCACCAGCCCAACGCCCGGTGCAGTTCCGGTGGGGCCGGGTCCGGGTTCGATCGGGGGGTTGGCGGTGGCCGTGGTGGCGATGCTGACTTTGCTGGCCAGCATCTATTACACCTTCACCAACACGCAACATGCGCGGCGGCTCCAGGCCCCGAAAAACGCCCGACCATCCAAAGCCGATACCCTCAAGCGGCTCCGGCTGGGGGTTTTGATTAATCTGTTTGGTTTGGGGTTGGCCCTGGTGGGGGCGGAGGCTGTGACGGGCCAGCTCACGAATAAGCTATTGATGCAAAGCAGTCCGTTTAATTTGGGTTTTGTGGATCCGAGTCGCTTCATTCAAGCGTTGGATGTGTTTGTGGTGTTGGGAAACACGCACGGGATGTTTGCTCATTTTTGCAATTTGACGGCCAATCTTTGGTTGATCGATCGCATCAGCAAGGCTGGGTCAAGCGGCGATTGAGGCGATCGCCTTGAAAGGGTCTTGAAAACGTCCCCATTGGCTCTTTGTTGATTTCAAGTTGTTGATTTCAGATTGTTGATTTCAAAGCCAATTTTCAAAAATCCCAATTTCAAAAAATCCCAATTTTTAAAAAACAGTTACTCAAAACAACAGTTACTCAATTCCAACGGAGCTATACCCATGTCGATCGCCCCTTCCCCTGAGCTGTCTTCGGATTTGTCTCCTGATCTGTCGCAACTCATCCGGGCGGTGGATGAGGCGGACTCGGTGGCCAAGATGGTTGGCGCGGTGCGATCGCTCGCGGCGGCCCAGGATCCGGCGGCGATTCCTACCCTGATGGCCGTGCTGGGATACAACAACCCCGGAGCGGCGGTGGCAGCGGTGGAAGGGCTGGTGGCCCTGGGGGAAACGGCGGTGGAGCCAATTTTGGCCCAGGTGGATGGCTATAACTACACGGCGAGGGCTTGGGCCTTGCGAGCGCTGGCCCAAATTGCCGACCCTCGGGCTTTGGAACTGTTGTTGGCGGCGGCTGAAACGGATTTTGCCCCCAGTGTGCGGCGGGCGGCGGCCCAAGGGTTGGGGGCGTTGCGTTGGGCACGAATGGCGGCGGAGCAAGTGCCGATGGCACGCGATCGGGTGTTGGCGGTCTTGACGGTAAATGCGACAGATTTGGAATGGGTGGTGCGCTATGCGGCGATCGCGGGGCTGGAGGGGCTGGCGCAATCGCAACCGACGCTGGGCGATCGCGTGTTAGGTTTGTTACGCGATCGGGCGACTGCTGATACGGATCTCGTGGTGCGGCTGCGGGCCCAATGGGCGATCGAGCAGTTGGCGGCCAAGGGCTGACCCATCATGCGATCGTTTCGTTAGCAACCCGTTAACCACCAACCGTTAATCACCACTCGTTAACCATCCATGAGTTAACAACCAACCGTTAACCATCGATGAGTTAACTAGCAAATTAACTAGCGAGTTAACGACCCGCAACCCACAGGCCCATTGGCCCATCCACAGGCTGCGGGTCAAAAACCACTCAATTGAACGGTCGCAACCGTAGCCTTGCCCCTTTGGCCCCCGGGATAGACTATGGGAAATCTTCAGGGGCCGCCGAGTGAGCGAAGATGAATTTTCGCGATTTTCCTGCATTCCGAGACCTGACCGCTGAACAGTTTCAGCGATTTCTCTCCTCCTGCCAGTCGGGAACCATCCCAGCCGATCGCACCATCATTCACCAGGGGAAACCCGGCAGCCACATCTTCTTCCTATCCAGCGGTCAGGTTCGCATCACCTTAAACACTGACTTGGGTGAACGGGAACTGAATGTGCTGTCGGCTCCCACGATTTTGGGCGAAATTAGTTTTTTCAGTGGCGAGCTGAGTTCCGCCAATGTGACCACGGCCACGGACGTTTCCGCGATCGCCATTGGGTTCAACACATTGCGGGCCCGGCTCTATGGCGGCGATGCGGCCTGTGCCATCGTCACCCTCCATTTGGCTTCCACCATTGCTGAGCGGGCCGCCCACATGACCCAAAAGGTTGTGGACTTTTATGGTCACCAAGCGGAGATCCAAAGCACAACCCACAATCTCTTTGGCGAATGGAGTTTTCTTTAAACCGGCAATCGCAAAACAGGCGATCGCAGTCCATATTTCAGATGACAGCCCCGAAAAGCAGTGCATTTCGACGCTGTTTCCACCAACGCCTAGTAGTAGGATTGGAGCTTTCCGGGACGCGGCTCGATCGGGAGACTGGCCTTTGGTGACGGCACAGCGGGAGCCAGCCCCTTGGGTTGGCCGTGGCTCCTGGGCTGTTGGCTGCTTGCCCTGGCCCGATCGCCCCATCACAACAGCCCCGTACCAAGCCCCATCACCCAACTCCAAATTTCTTGGGAATATCGTTTTATGGATGCCATCCCAGCACAACTTAAAGGGCGCAGTTTCCTGAGTCTGGCGGATATCGATCGCGATGAACTACAAGCGTTGCTGTCTCTGGCAGCGCAGCTCAAAGCTGGGACGATCACGCCCACTTGTAACAAAGTGCTTGGTCTGTTGTTTTCCAAAGCGTCAACCCGCACCCGCGTTAGCTTCACGGTGGCGATGTATCAACTGGGCGGCCAAGTGATTGACCTGAACCCGATGGTGACCCAAGTGAGCCGAGGGGAACCCCTGGAGGATACGGCGCGGGTGCTGGGGCGCTACTTGGATGTGATGGCCATTCGCACCTTTGACCAAGGGGACTTGGAAACCTTCCGGGATTATTCCGGCGTGCCGGTCATTAATGCCCTCAGCGATTTGGCCCACCCTTGTCAGGCCTTGGCAGATTTGCTGACGGTGCAGGAGGCCTTTGGCACTTTGGCGGGCCTGACGGTGACCTATGTGGGTGATGGCAACAATGTGGCCCATTCCTTAATGATGGCCTGTGCCATGGCGGGGGTGAATGTGCGGATTGCCACGCCGCCGGGCTATGAACCCAATGGACAAATGGTGCAGCGGGCGATCGAGTTGGCGGGCGATCGCGCCAGTGTTGTGGTCACCACGGATCCGATCGCGGCGGCGGCCGGGGCCCAAATGCTCTACACCGATGTGTGGGCCAGCATGGGCCAAGAAGACGAGGCGGAAGCCCGCAAGAGCCTATTTGCTCCCTATCAGCTCAATGAAGAGCTGCTGGCCAAGGCGGATCCGGAGGCGATCGTGCTCCATTGCTTGCCCGCACACCGGGGCGAGGAAATCACCGATGGGGCGATCGAGGGATCTCAATCACGGGTTTGGGATCAGGCTGAAAATCGGCTGCATGTGCAAAAAGCCCTGTTGGTCAGCATTTTGGGCCCCGATGCCTAGGAAATAACATCCTGAGAATGACATCCTGAGGCCGATCGGTTGGGGTGCAGCCCCGTGGACTCATGGCGGACTAAACGCCTCAACCGATCGCCTGGGTCGATCGCCTCAACCAATCGCCTCGGTTAACTTCCTGGGTCGATCGCCTTCCTCACAGGACTCAGCCCGGAGAAAGTTAACGTTATTTTTAATACTTAAAATTCAGAAATAATCCCGGAGATGACCAGCCCAGCCCCACTCGATCGCGCTGGAGCCGATCGCGAGGCCGCACCGCCAGCCTCGTCCTGCGCTGCCCTGGCCTCTCCCCGGAGGTTCAGGGAGCCATACGGTTGCTATTGGCTGATTTTGTGCAATCTTCAACGGTTTTTTGAAATTTTGCCATGATTCTGTCGCAGTTCTCGGTGCTTGTATCTCGATCAAGAATCTGCCTAGAATGGACTTAAAGGCTCATCGCTTGCTCTGACAAACTCGCCCGAATCAGGCAAAAATCAATCCAAACCGCTCCAAGCTACTCCCAGTTGATGCTGGTTGATGCTGACCGATTCAAATCAACTACGAAAGTGAGGAGAAATGGTTGCGGAAAATTCCAAGGAGATCAGCCCCAAAAATCAGCCACAATAATTCATCACAGCCGATTTTGCTTTGGGGTGCATTGCAATTTTCAAAACTTTACCTTTGAGCATTTAGGTCTGGTTTTGCATGTGCCTTTCTTGGTTTTTCGGTGAATTATGGTCAAGTTGGCATCATTGCATACATCAAACTACGCAGACTTTTCTCAACGGTTCGCGGTAGGAGTCTGATCCATCCCAAGCGCTCACCAGTCAACCCATTCACGCCAAGATTCTGGTCAAATGCGAGCGATTCCTGGTTTAACCCAAGCTGCCCAGGAAGGGCTAGGGACTGGCAAATTTCTATCTCAAAAGGCGATTCAATTGATTGCTGTTTTGGGTAGGGTAAAAGTAGGGTGAATAGTTAAGCAACGTTAACCGGATTGGTTAACTCAAGATTGCCTGACTTGAGAGGGCTAGCGGTGGATTTCCTAATCGTTGGTCAAGATCGTGATCAATCCAACCAATCGCCCAAGCCGCAATCGATCATGATTCCTTTGGAATCTCGATCGGGCGACGGGTGATGGGGGTTGACCACTGGGCGATCGAGTCTTTAGACCCCAAGGCGATGGCGCAACGGAGAAGAACGGAACGATGCTGTCAACTAATTTGACGGGGCCCACGGCGGCTTCCGGCCGCTCCCGTGCCCGAGAGTTACCCACCATTCGGGCCATTTGCTTTCGCTCCGGTGGGTATGAGTTCGCGCTGCCAATGGCGGTGGTGCTGAAGGTGACGCACTGTCCGCCGCTGGACAATGGTGATTGGAGTCGATCGGGCTTGGTCTACATCGACAGTCAGCTCATTCAGGTGCTGGACTTGGCTCTGCTGCTGGATTGTCCGGAACGATCGCCCAAGGGCATGGGCCAATTTCTCGTGATTGCTCGATCGGGAAACACGCTCTGTGGACTGCCCACGGATTCGCCACCGGACTCGATCGACCTGCCGCGCGATCAGGTGCTGCCGTTGCCGGCCCGCTTTGAGCGATCGCCCCTGGCTCACTTGGCCCAATGTGCCGTCGTGCTGTCTCCAGACACCACCCCACGCACCCTCTTCTTGCTCAGCCTGCCCCAGGCCCTCGACCAAGCCAACAGCGTCATGGGCACAACAGCTTCCGGCTCCCCAGGCTCAGCCAGTTGAGAAATCAGCAAACCAGACCGGCAAACGCCAGCTCAATTCATTGCTCGATCGTGGAATCAATCGTGATCGTCAATTTTGACCATCGGAATCGTTAATTTTCGATAATTTTTATAATTTCGATTCTGATCGTCAATTTCGATCGGGTGCATGAGACCAACCATAACCGCATGACTCTTCCATAACATCGCCCCTGTGCGCTTGGCCCGCCAACCCCAACTTTGACCATGACTCCAGACGATGCGACCCCCAACACCCTGAATGAATCGCTCGATCGATACCGACAGCAACAGTTCACCGGTCAAATCACCCTAGTTCCCACCAAAGGCAATCAACAGCGTTGGTCATTCTTTTTCTGTCTCGGTCGTTTGTTTTGGGTCGATGACGGCAAAAGCGATAACCGCCGCACCCTGCGCCTGTTGCAGGCCGTCTGTCCCAGCATCAAACAAAAGCGCTTTGCACTGCGGGAAGGGGATGCTTTTGCGGCCCAAAACTACAGTCTGTTGATGGTGTTGTTGCACCGCCGTGTTCTGTCCCAGGAACTGTTTTGCCAGGTGGTGAATGGGGTGATTGCCGAGGCGGTGTTTGATCTGCTTTGGCAAACCGGCGGCGCGGTGCAAGTGGGAACTGAAGTGCCCTACGACCCTCTGGACGTACTGAAGATGGCTTCGGTGACGGTGAAAAGCCATGCGGCAATTACGGAGGCGGCCCAGGCCTGGACTGCTTGGCAAGAAGCCCAACTGGGCGATTTCCATCCCGACTGGGCCTTGGCCATTCGCAGCACGGATCAGTTGCGGGAACGGTTGGCCCCGGAGGTTTATCAAAAACTGGCCTTGGCGATCGATGGCCAACGCACCGTCCGCGATCTGGCGGTGCTGATGCGGAAGGACGTGCCCACCATTACCCGATCGCTGGTTCCCTACATTCGCCGCAACATTATTGATCTGCACCCGATCGAGGATTTGCCATCCTTGGTGGTGCTTCCCACGCCGGGAGCAGAGGGCAACGGTCGATCGAGCGATCGCCGCCAAACAGTCCCCACCCCCGCCGCTGCCGCTGCCACCACCGCCACCGCCGCCACCATCGCCTGCATTGACGACAGCCCCCAGGTTTGCGCAGCCATGAGCCAAATCATTGAACAGGCAGGCTATGTTCCCCTTTGCATCCAGGATTCCACCCAGGCGCTCACGGTGCTGCTGGAGCGCAAGCCCAAACTGATCTTTCTGGATTTGATTATGCCCGTGGCCAATGGCTACGAAATTTGTGCCCAAATTCGGCGGGTGGCCCTGTTTCGGGATATCCCGATCGCCATCTTGACCGGCAGTGACGGCATCATCGATCGCGTCAGGGCCAAAGTGGTGGGAGCCACGGATTTTGTCAGCAAACCCGTTGAAACCGAAAAAATTTTGACCCTAATTCAAAAATATCTGAGCGCCGCCACCGCTCCGGTGAATAGTCCCGCTGGGGCAACGGCTGCCAGCTTGAACCCCAAAACGGGCTAAAAATTGCTCATTTGGAGCTAAAAAGCTCGCTTTTCAGCACTTTCGGCTGATCAATGCCTGAAATCTCTGTTTTTTGAAATTTTTTGAACCAATTTGGCACGGTCTCGCCCCCATCCCCTCTCGATTTTTGCTGTTGTTTCGCCCCCCATGTCCCATGCTGACTCCACCGCCAAGCAATTTTCGATGCCTGAAAAGGCAGAAGGTTCGCGATTCCCGCCCCATTCTGGGCCATGAAATGACTCAGGTTTCCATCGTGAATCAATCCCTTGACCCCTCGCAGTAAACGCTTAGAATGCACGATGGAGATTTGCTCTCCAATTGGGATGAGGGTCGATCATCATTGGGTCGATCGCCATTCAAGCGTTAGCAATTCAAATTTGCTGCTTGACTGATGCTTTTCTGCTTAGTCTATCTATTCTGTTCACCGCTGTTTACTCTGTTGGATTGGTTCTGTTTTTCGACTCATCATTGACCGAAAATTGACTCAGAATTAGTCCAGCGTTAGCCCAAAGTCAGCCCCAAGTTAGCCCCAAGTTGACGACGAATTGACTCGGAGTTGACACTCAGGGTTGGCTCCAAGTTAACGAAGCATCATCCTTTCAAACTCCTCCTCTCAGCCTTCTCCCTATGCAAACGATTTTGGTTGTTGAAGATAGCCCGACCGATCGCGGCGTGATGATTCGATATCTGCAAGATGCTGGTTTGACGGTGGTGGCCGTGGGCAGCGGGGAAGAAGCCCAGAAGGTTTTGGACACCCAAAAGCCCGCCTTGATTGTTCTCGATGTGATTTTGCCCGGTCAAAGTGGCTTTGAAATTTGTCGGCAACTGAAGCAAAGCGAAGCCACCAAAAGCATTCCCGTTGTGATTTGTTCCACGAAGGGAACGGACGTAGACAAAACCTGGGGCACGATGTTGGGGGCCAATGCCTATTTACGAAAGCCAGTCGATCCAGATGAGCTGATGCAAACGGTGCGGCGCTTTGTGCCCTAGCGGATTGCGTTGACTTGCGAAATCGGTAATCGAGCAGGATGAATTCCAGGGTGGTTGAAGGGGCGATCGATTGGGTTTCGGCTGAAAATGGCAATTTGTCGATCGAACCCACAGCGGACGGGTCTGTGACCTTTCGCTCAGAGCGGTTTGGCGAAACCTTCCACAGCCGCCAAGGGGCCTGGCAAGAGGCGCTGAGTAAGTTTGTGGAGCCCACCCATTTACCCCAACGGGCAACCAGTCAACCGGTGATTCGGATTCTGGATGTCTGCTATGGCTTGGGCTACAACACGGCGGCCGCCCTCACCGCCCTCTGGGCCCTCAATCCGGCCTGTGCGGTGGAGTGGGTGGGCTTGGAACTGGATCCAGTGGCCACAAGGGCAGCTTTGCCTTACCTGTTGGCCACGGCGCGATCGGCTGGGGCAGCGTTGGGGTTGGCGGAACCCATCCTCGGGGCGATCGCCCAATTGCTAACCGATCTGGCAGAACAGGGGCAAGCGGCTTGGTCGGCTCCGGCCTCTGTCACTCCAAAATTCAGCACCCCGGAATTAATCACCCCGGAATTAATCACCAGCCCATCATCAACCCCCCAATTTCGCGGGCAACTGCTGTGGGGGGATGCGCGGCAAACCTTACGGCCCGTCCTCGATCGGGGTTTTCGGGCAGATGCGGTGTTTTTGGATCCCTTCTCACCACCCCGCTGTCCGCAACTGTGGACGGTGGAATTTTTGGGAATGGTGAGCCGCTGCTTGGCTCCCGACGGCCGCTTGGCCACCTATTCATGCGCGGCGGCGGTGCGATCGGCCCTGTTGGCGGCGGGGTTGCAATTGGGGGCTACGGTTCCCTTTGGCCGGCGCTGGCCGGGAACTGTGGCGGCCTTTGTGCCCTTAGATTTACCGCCCCTTTCAGCCCAAGAACAAGAACATTTGCAAACCAAGGCCGCCGTTCCCTACCGCGATCCCCACTTGACCGACGATGCGGCAACGATCCTCGATCGCAAAAACCAAGAACAGGCGCGATCGCCCCTTGAACCCACATCCCGCTGGAAGCGTCGCTGGTTTGGCGATTGTCGCGCCAAGCATTAATCACGCCAGGCATTCATTACGCCAAGTACTAATCACACCAAGCATTCATCGCACCAGGCATTGCACCAAATATCCAAAATCATCTAACCCATCAGTTATTTAACCCATCAGTTCACCGCCAGCCCGCTCAAGCCCCAGAGAGCCACTGGCACAATCGAACAACACCCGTGCGGAAATCCTGATCCGCCACAGAGTTGCATTAGTCTGGTTGAACGACGTTGCGACGATAGGTAACGATCTGGTCTATGGATTATTTGAAGCTTCCTGAAATTTTCTTGGCGCTGCTGCTGCTCACTCCGCTGCTTTATGCCTTGACGCATTTCCTGTGGGAGCTGAGTCCGGTGCTGGCGGTCATGGTTTACTTTGTCGGGGTTTTAGGCATGGGCATCCTGGGCTTTCGGATTGTGGATGAGTCTTGAACATGGTGTGGCGGCCAAAATCTGCCCAAACCTGCCCAAATCTACCCAAATTTGGGGATTAATTAGCCCTGAGCGCACCCCGTTGCCTAAAACCTAGGCCGACTGAGGTGGGGCCGTCAGTTCTGGAGCGGTGGATTCCGTCTGTCGCAACAGATCCAAAATTTGGTAGCGATAGTCCTGAAAAGCGCTCGATCGCCGCAGGGCCTCATCCCGTTCCGCTGGTAGCTCGATCGATAACTCTCGGCGAATCGTGCCCGGCCGCGCACTCATCACATAGACCCGCTGCGACAGAAACACCGCCTCTTCCACGTCGTGGGTGATGGTCAAGATAGTAGTGCCCGTATTGCGCCACAGCTCCAGCAGAAAACCCTGCATCGACTCGCGGGTTTGCACATCCAGCGCCCCAAAGGGTTCATCCATCAGCAGAATCTTTGGCTGGGAAGCCAGGGCCCGGGCGATCGCCACCCGCTGTTTCATCCCACCGGACAACTCCTTGGGCAGGGCCTTGGCAAAGGGCAACAATCCCACCACATCCATATAGTACCGGGACTGTTCGTAGCGATCGGCGATCGGGGCCCCCTGCAACTTCAACCCAAAACCAATATTTTCCTCAACGGTCATCCAGGGGTAGAGCGTGTAGCTTTGGAACACCATGCCCCGATCGGCTCCCGGCCCCGTCACCGGTTGCCCATCCACCAACACATCCCCCGCAGTGGGTTGCTCCAGCCCCGCCACAATTCGCAGCATGGTGGATTTTCCCGATCCGGACGCACCCACCGCACAGACAAATTCACCCGTTTCCACATGCAAATTAATATCTTTGAGAGCGACCACCGGGCCGCGACGGGTGGCAAATTGCTTATACAAATGCTTGACTTCTAGATGCATTGCTCATTGATTCCGTACTCATTGATCCCGTGCTCATGAATTTCGCGTTCAATTCCAATCAATTCGATCGAGCGATTACTGTGCCCATTGATTCTGCGCTCAGTTCAAATTAGCTTGATCGAGGGATGACTGTTTTTTCATCTGTGGGATTATTTCACCGCCCATCGACAGGAAAAGCGCAAAAACATCCGAAACAAAATATCGATCGCCAAGCCAATTAAACCAATCACAATCAAGCCCGCAAAAATCTCGTCGGTTTTCAGAAAGCGTTGAGCCACGCTAATTCGCCGCCCCAAGCCCTCCGTAGCCGCCACCAATTCCGACACAATCACCAAGTTCCAAGCCGCCGCCATATTCACCCGGCAGGTGTCGATGATTCCGGGGGTGATGTAAGGAAAAATGACTTGAAAAAGTACCTGTAACCGGTTGCCGCCCAAGGTATAGGTAGCTTCAATCATTTCCTTGGGGACAAACTTCACTGAGTCCATCACCATCAAGGTATTGAAAAAGAGTGTGCCAATAAAAACCAAGAGAATTTTGGGCACTTCTCCGAGTCCGAAATACAAAATCAACAACGGAATGAAGGCGGTGGCAGGCATGTAGCGAACAATGCCCACGATCGGCTCCAGGAGCGATCGAATGCTGGCGAATGTGCCCATCAACGTGCCCAGGGGGATTGCAATCACCGTGGCCAGGGCAAACCCACCCAAAATCCGCATCAAACTAAATTGAATATCCTTGGGCAATGCACCGCTGTTCCAAAGCTGCCCGATCGCCCCCACCACTTGGGCCGGAGAGGGCAAAAACAGGGGCCGCACCCAGCCCGTGCTGGCCAGCAGCCACCACAGCACCAAGGGCACCCCGATCGACAACCCCATCAACGACCAACTGAGCCGGGACGGAATCGGATCGGCGATCGTCCAAAAGGTGCTGGGGCGCAGCATCCGAGCGGGCCCCGGATCGCGCACTAGGGGCGGATTGTGGGGAATGGGCACATGGGAAGTCATGGTCTGAGGAAAGAGGGTGAGTTTGCAGGGCCATGAAAGGGGCGATCGGGCAGCAGATGACAGGCTCGCCCTAGGTTGCCGGTTGGCGTTTGGCGGCGTAGGCCTTCACGAAGCGATCGTCAAAGAGTTTGTTCAGATTTGGCTTCGATTTTGCCAATCCAGAACTGGTTAAAAAGTCCGAAATTTCTTGGGCAGCAAACACCAACGAAGAGCGATCATTTCCTGGCTGAAAGGCCTTCAAATTGTCCTCCAGGGTAAAGATCTTGGTTCCTGCTTCATATTCCCGATATTCCTCAACGGAAACTCCCGCCCGTTGGGCCATGATGCTGTAGGATTTCTCGGGATTTTGCTTAATGTAATCCAGCGTGGCAAACCAACTATCCACCAAAGCTTGCACGGCCGCCGGTTGCTCATCCACTAGCTTGCGGCTAACTGCCAGGTGATCGGAAATGGCTCCCGGGAAGTCTCGAGAACTGAAGAGTTCACGGCTGCCGGGTCGCTCCAAGGCCTTCGTGGTGAAGGGTGCAAAAACGCCCACCGCATCCACCTGACCGGCCACAAAAGCCGCCGCTGCCGCGCCAGTTTCCAACGGCTGAATTTGAATATCTTCCGGAGCCAAGCCAGCTTTTTTCAAGCCCAAGAGCAATAGGAAATGGTCAACGGTTCCTTCTTCAACGGCAACCCGTTTTCCTTTCAAATCAGCAATTGTTTTAATCTCAGCACTGACAATAATTTTGTCATTGCCCGTGGAGTTGTCATTGGTTAAAACAATCACCTGATCGGCCCCAGCGGCCAAAGAACTAATCGTGTCGTTCAGGGTTTGGGCATTGCCATCCAACTGCCCCGCATTCAGGGCGTTAATTGAATCTAAATAGCCGTCAAACCATTTCAAATCCACATTGACTTGGTTTTGATCGAAGATTTTGGCTTCTTGGGTCACCTGCCAAGGAACCCAACCGGGCCAAACGCTAAAACCCATTCGGACGATCGGGGCGGTGGTGCTGCCGGGAGTGCCGTTGGGACTGCCACCGGAGTCAGGCGCGGGCGCACAGCTAATGGACAGAAACAGGGCGGCCAAAAAACAGCCCAACCAACTGAGTAATCGACGACGTTTCAGGGCATTCAGCTTGAGGGCATTCATAGGCTTTCAGGGGCTTTCAGAGGTTTTCGTGAATGGACAGAAAGATGAGAAATTCAAAACCAAGGGACTCAAAACAAGGGAACTCAAAACCATCGGCTCCAGAGCCAGAAGTTGAGCAAACAAGATTGCCTCAATCCTTACCCTCCAAAAAACACAGGGCAATTCCGAAGAACTGCCCTGCAAGGTTTTAGGCGGTGGCCAGGGTGGCGACCCGATCGCCCGGTTGAGTCGTGGCCGGCTGGATCGATCGCCCCGTGGCCTGGCGCACCCAGTTCAACCAATCGGCTAACCCTTCGCCGGTTTTGGCGCTAACCGGGAAAATCGCCACCCCTGGGTTGATTTGCCGCACGTTGGCCATGATTCGATCGAGATCCACCTCCAAATAGGGGGCCAAATCCGTTTTGGTGATCAGCAAGCAATCGGCCTCCCGAAACATCACCGGATATTTCAGGGGCTTATCTTCCCCCTCCGTGACGCTCAGGAGCGCCACCTTGGCATGTTCACCCACCTCAAATTCAGCGGGGCAAACCAAGTTCCCAACGTTTTCCACCACGACCAAATCGATCGTTTGGGGATCCACCAACGTCTTGAGCTGATGGATGCCCCCAGAGACCATCCGCGCATCCAGATGGCACGATCGCCCCGTATTGATCGCCACCACCGGCACGCCACACCGCCGCAGTCGATCGGCATCCAGTTCCGTGGTCATGTCCCCTTCAATGACTGCGATCGCCAACTCCGATTGCAACGCGCTCAGGGTCGCCTCCAACAGGGAGGTTTTCCCTGCTCCGGGGCTGCTCATCACGTTCAGGCAAGTGATTCCCCACTCGTCAAAATGCTCGCGGTTGTGGTCTGCCCCTGCCTGATTTGCGTGCAGCAGGTTCATTTCCAAGGCCGCGTCAAAGGTTTGGTGCATGGCGATCAACTCCTAGGGCAAGCAACAGCAAAACGACAGCAAAACAACAAAAAAATGGCAAGAAATCAGGCAAGAAAATGACAAGAAATCAGGCAATGGAAAGGAAAACCAATAATCAGGATCAAAAGCCCGATCGCCCAAAAATAGCCAGACCTAGCAACACCAGCATTCGAGATCGCCAGAAACGGCCGCTCAGGGTGGATTGGCGTTAAACCACATTGGGATCAGCCGTTTCAATGCCGTCCCTCCGGAGGGGATCCGCCACCGCCACCGCAGCGCTCCCCTCGGAAGCGTCACTAGGCCGCAGCCCAGCGATCGGTTTGGGTTTCCTGATGGGCGTTCTGATATTCAATGTGGGAAATTTTCAGCTCCCGACCCGATCGAATGTCCTCCATCGGTGCGTCACAGGTGGGACAGGCGTAGTGCAAACCCACCTCTGGCCGATATTCCGCTTGGCAAGCGTGGCAAAAGGCCACCAGCGGCACCGACTCAACCACCAACTCCGCCGCCGCCAGAAATGTCCCTTCTCGATAGGCATCGAAGGCAAACACCAGCCCCGCCGGTTCCACGCAGGTGAAATCTCCCACCCGCAGATGTACCCGCGAAATTTGCGGGCGATCGGGCTGGGACTCCCACCAATCCCGCAACGTCAACACGAGCGATCGGGTCATATCGACTTCATGCATGGGCGCACCTATTCCTTAACTGGGTTAGAGGTCTGGCACTGGGTTGAGATATCAGGTACTGAGCGAGATATCTGAAGTTCATGACCAGTCCCCAAAAACGTCAGGGCCACTAAAGGGCCACTAAGACCAGCCATCCTCAAAAATCTGCGCTTCCTCATGGATATAGGACGGCTTTTCCCGGCGCGGCAACTGTCCCGACAGCACCAAATTCGCCATCGCATCGCAAATCACCCGCGTTGCCATCAGGGAAGTCATGTCGCTGATGTCGTAGGGCGGCGACACCTCCACCACCTCCAAGCCACAGATTGGCGCTTGGCGAATAATCCGCGACAGCAGATACAACGCCTCCCGAGGCAGCAAACCGCCCGGCTCCGGCCAGCCCGTTCCCGGCACAAACCCCGCATCAATGCAATCAATATCGAAGCTGATATAAACGCAATCGGTGCCGTCCAAGGCGCGTTCCAAGGCAAAATCCACCGCCGCGTCTAGCCCAATTTCCGTGATATCCGTCACGGTCAGAATGTTGGTGGCCCGTTCTCGACAAACCTTCACGCCTTGGCGCGGCACTTGCCAACCGCCAATGCCCAACTGCACCAGGTTCTTGGCCGGCGCATTCTGAATGTTGGTGGCGTGGAACCAAGGACAGGTGTGCATCCGCTCATCGAGGTCGGTTTCTTGGGTATCCACATGGCGATCGAAGTGGATAATGCCCACTTTTTTGTCCCCCAAATGGCGACAAACGCCCCGCACTGTGGGATAGCCGATCGAGTGGTCACCGCCCAAAATAATCGGGAACGCACCCGATGCAAAAATGTGGGCAATTCCCTTAGAAATCTGATCAAAAGACTTCTCATTGTTGGCGGGAATTGTGAAAATATCCCCCACGTCACAGAGGGTAATTTGTTCCCGCAAATCAATGCCCAGCTCAAAGTTATAGGGCGTGTAAAGAGCCGAAATACGCCGAATTCCTTGGGGGCCAAACCGCGTTCCGGGGCGATAGGTTGTGCCGGAATCATGGGGCACACCCACAATGGCCACGTCATAATTTCCCACCTGGTTCACATCTTCCAGGTAGGGCGCTTTCATGAAGGTATTAATTCCAGCATAGTGCGGCAATTCTCCCCGAGAAAAGGTCGAAATTGTCCGGTCTTTGATGCTGTCGGCGGCTTCCAAACCAAACCGCAGGGCCTGATCTACTTCCTGCTGCCAGCCGGTCATGGGCAGCCGAGCTTCTAAATCCAAGGCACGTTTTGCTTCGGATTCGCCACCCTGATAGTTGGGACGTTCAAAAATACTCATCGATCGCGATGGGGGTTTGGGTTTGCAAATGACTACGGAAATGGGGCCGAATCGATCGCTCCATTCGGCTGAGGTCACCTGCGCGAACTTCCCGAAAATCCGAACTACAAAGCCCGGTGGTTCCAGGCAATCCACGCGATGTGCCTTTGACCTCCCGGGCTTTTATCCCGCCGTGTAGCTGATGCTCAAAGCTGGTTTTCAAGGCCAGAGAATTGGGGATAAATCCACTGGTCACGCCACTGAGCCATCAGCTTGCTTCTCTCGGACCAGTCACAGCGATCTGAAATTCTTTTGGAATTACCTGGAAGCTGCCGGAACCCTAGAAGCCATGTATGTTTAGCTTACCCTCAAACATACCCTAGGCAAAAGCCAACCCAAAAGTTGTATCCCCCACTACGGGATGCAAATTAACTAGCCCGATCGCAACTCAAAATAACAACTCAAAATGACAACAAAGGTTACCAGTCAATTAAGAATCATCTCGATGCATGAAAAATCATGGCCCACCACCCTCCTCCTCAACGCTAAATCCATCGTCAAATCCATCAGCTCCCATCCCAATCCATCCACCCACCGCCTCACCCACTGAAGTGATCGGCCATGAAGACGTTCTTGAGTGCTTCCCCAAGGCGGCTTAGGCACGGCGCAGCTTAAGCACCGGTCATCAGCGCCGGTTAACCGATGCAAATTAATGAAAATTCGCGGGTTAGAAAATTCGCGGGTTAATTGAGCGGGTTAATCAATTGGTCGATCGCCCACTGCCTGGGTCAATTTCCGTCCCGATCGCCCCGTCATCACACCTTTTTTAATCACTCCGGGGCCCCACTCAGGCTCCCAAAGACTTCTCCATGTAGCAATTCCACGGTCTGCTTGCTCCCATTCCCCTCTGGTGAGATAGTGTAGGGGCTAACTCGGGCGGTCGTAGTCCATCTGCCTACTGCGACGCGCGCTCTACACCCCGGGATTTAGCTGTTTCTTGAGATCGCGGCGCGCGCCGATCGCTGTCCCCCACTCACCTTCTCCAGTCGAACGAGTTCGAGCAAGTATGGCTGTCGCTACCCAATCCCTCGACGAACTGTCTATTAATGCCATTCGCTTTTTGGCGATCGATGCCGTTCAGAAGGCGAACTCGGGTCACCCCGGTCTGCCGATGGGCGCGGCTCCCATGGCCTATGTGCTGTGGAATCAGTTCCTCCGTTTCAATCCCAAGAATCCGAACTGGTTTAACCGTGATCGCTTCGTATTGTCGGCTGGCCACGGCTGTATGTTGCAGTATGCGCTGCTACATCTGACGGGCTATGACAGCGTGACCATTGAAGACATCAAAAATTTCCGTCAGTGGGGATCGCGCACGCCCGGCCACCCCGAGAACTTCGAAACCCCCGGCGTGGAAGTTACCACCGGCCCCCTGGGTCAAGGGATTTGTAACGCTGTGGGCTTGGCCGCTGCGGAAGCCCACTTGGCTGCCAAATTCAACAAGCCCGATGCCAAGATCGTCGATCACTACACCTACGTGATCCTGGGCGATGGCTGCAACATGGAAGGCGTGTCCGGTGAAGCTTGCTCCTTGGCTGGCCACTGGGGCTTGGGCAAGCTGATCGCGCTGTACGACGACAACCACATTTCGATCGACGGTAACACGGATATTTCCTTTACCGAAGATGTCAGCAAGCGCTTTGAAGCCTATGGCTGGCACACGATCCACGTGACCAACGGCAACACGGATTTGGCGGCGATCGCGAAGGCGATCGAAGAAGCCAAGGCCGTCACCGACAAGCCGACCCTGATCAAGGTCACCACCACGATCGGCTATGGTTCACCCAACAAGGCCAACACCGCTGGCGTACACGGTGCGGCGCTGGGCCCCGACGAAGTGAAGCTGACCCGCGAAAGCTTGGGTTGGAGCTACGGCGAGTTTGAAGTGCCCGCCGAAGTGGCCGAGGGTTGGACGAAGAAGGCGATCGAAACCGGTGCCAGCCTGGAAGCCGAGTGGAACAGCATCTTCGCCCAATACAAGACCCAGTACGCCGCCGATGCCGCTGAATTTGAGCGGTTGCTGCGCGGTGAACTGCCCCAAGGTTGGGATGCGGATCTGCCCACCTACACCCCCGCTGACAAGGCGGTGGCAACCCGGAAGCATTCGGAAATCTGCCTGAATGCGATCGCCCCCAAGCTGCCCGAACTGATTGGCGGTTCGGCGGACTTGACCCACTCCAACCTGACCGAGCTGAAGTGCTCCGGCGACTTCCAAAAAGGCGCTTACGAAAACCGTAACGTCCGGTTTGGGGTGCGCGAGCATGGCATGGCCGCCATCTGCAACGGCATCGCCCTGCACAACTCGGGCTTGATTCCCTACTGCGCCACCTTCCTGGTGTTCGCCGACTACATGCGCGGCGCGATGCGTCTGTCGGCCCTGGCGGAAGCCGGTGTGATCTACGTGTTGACCCACGACTCGATCGCCCTGGGTGAAGATGGCCCGACCCACCAACCCGTGGAAACGATCGCCTCGTTGCGGATCATCCCCAACATGCTGACCCTGCGCCCCGCCGACGGCACGGAAACCTCCGGTGCTTACAGGGTGGCCGTGGCTAACCGCAAGCGCCCCAGTGCCCTGGCCCTGACTCGCCAAAACCTGCCCAACCTGGCCGGTTCCAGCGCTGACAAGGTGGCCCAAGGTGCTTACGTGATTGCCGATTGCGAAGGCACTCCCGAACTGATCCTGATCGGTACCGGTTCGGAAGTCAGCCTCTGTGTTGCCGCCGCCGAGCAACTGACCGCTGCCGGCCGCAAGGTGCGCGTGGTGTCGATGCCCTGCATGGAGCTGTTTGAAGAGCAAAGCGCCGAATACAAGGAATCGGTGCTGCCCGCTGCCGTCACCAAGCGGTTGTCGGTGGAAGCTGGCACGACCTTCGGTTGGGCCCGCTACGTGGGTTCGGCCGGCGCTTCGATCGGGACGGACACCTTTGGCGCTTCGGCTCCCGGTGGCGTGTTGATGGAGAAGTTCGGCTTCACCGTCGAGAACGTGTTGGACAAGGCTAAGGCCCTGCTCGGCTAATCCCCGCACCAACGCTCAGCTTGGATGTTCGGTTGCAAGGGGTCACGGCCCCTTGTGACCCGGCAGACCACTGAATCTCGTTCGACAATTTATTTTTTGAACAAACAATCGGGTTAGTCCTTGTGGCTAGCCCGATTTTGTTTTTCGCGTTTTGGTCTTGTTTTTGGTTGCTTGGACTTTGTTCCTCAAGGAATTGCTTTCCCAAGAAAAGCGTTCAGTCGTTGAGGTCGTCGAGCAACTGACTGGCCATGAGCCGAACCAAGGAGGCCGCCGGGCCGATCGGCTCCAGCCATTGCACATCCACATCGGTGTGATCGCGCTGCCAGCTATATACCTGCTCAAATAAGGCATCAGTGAGACTACCGGCAAACAGGAAATAGGGAAAGATGCCGATCGCCCGGTGGCCGGCAGCGGCAAACTCCGTGAGCCGATCGAGCAGCGTTGGGGCGATCGCCCAGTAAGCCAGCGTGATGCCCAGTTGCTCCGCCAACTGTTCCACCAATTGATTGCCCAGCGGGTTCCGGCTGCCATGGGCCACCAGCACCCAAGCCCGGCGCGGCAACTCCACCGCCACCTTGCGCCACTCCTCCGTCATGACCCGATCTAAGCCGGGCCATACGCCCAGGGGGGGATAGAGCTGCCATCGATCGCCCCATTGGGGCCCCATACTCTGGGTTGCTAAGGCCACTTCCTCGGGGACATCCACCGTGGCATGGACTCCCATCGACAAAAAGAGGGGAATGATTTCCACCCGCACCGCCCCGGCCGATCGCGCGCGTTGGGCGAACCCCACTAACTGTTGATGCAGCGGCGTGCTAGCCCCCTCCAACTGGGCCACAGCCACAATCGATCGCACGTTGGCCGCCGCCAGCGTTGCCGAAAGCCGACTCGCCAACAACTCCACCGCTTGACGGGGACGATGATCGCGACTGCCATGGGCTACTAACACCACAGCACGCAAAACCGGTCGCGAAGGATCGTTAATCGATCGGGGATAGCCCATGGAGTCTGTCGAAAACCGCTAAACGAAGCGTCATTAGTCGGGGGCGATCTCCGGTCGTTTCACATGCCAGTGAGTTGCCTGTTCATAAGCATGGGCCACTTCCAGCACCAAATCTTCCCGCAGCACATCGCCAATGATTTGCATCCCGATCGGCATCCCGTTGCGATCAAAGCCACAGGGCAAGCTCAGGGCAGGCAAGCCGGCCAAGTTCACCGGAATTGTCATCAAATCCGACAGGTACATGGACACCGGATCATCAGTCTTTTCACCCGCCTTGAAGGCCGTGGTTGGGGCCGTGGGCGAAATCAGCACATCCACCCTTGCAAAAGCTCGCTCAAAGTCTTGCTTAATCAGGGTGCGCACCTTTTGGGCCCGCAGGTAATAGGCATCGTAGTAACCCGCTGACAGGGCATAGGTCCCGATCGCAATCCGTCGTTTGACCTCGGAGCCAAATCCGGCGGCGCGGGTCTTTTCATACATCTCGAGCAGGTTCTCGCCGGGGGCCCGGAAACCATACTTCACCCCGTCATAACGCGCCAGGTTCGCTGAAGCTTCCGACGGCGCAATGATGTAGTAGGTTGGCAGCCCGTAGCGGAATCGGGGGCAGGAGACCACCTCAATTTCAGCACCCAGCTCCTGAAGCACCTTCAGGGCATCTTCAACGGCCTTTTCCACTTCCGCGTCCAGGCCAGCACCGAAGGTTTCTTGAATCACCCCTACCTTTAGCTTGCTCTTGGGGCGGAAATCCGGAAGCAGGCTTTTGGCATAGTTGGGAATCGGCACATTCAAACTGGTGGAATCTTTGGGGTCATAACCCGCGATCGTCCCCAGGAGCAGGGCCGTATCTTCCACCGATCGCCCAAAGGGCCCGACTTGATCCAGCGAAGAAGCAAAGGCCACCAGCCCATAGCGGGACACCAGACCATAGGTGGGTTTCAGGCCAACCACGCCACAGAAGGCAGCGGGCTGACGGATGGAGCCACCGGTATCAGAACCGATCGAGGCCAGGCATTGACCTGCTGCGACGGCCGCCGCCGACCCACCGGAGGAACCACCGGGCACGCGCTCCAAGTCCCAGGGGTTCGCCGTCACTTGAAAAGCGGAGTTTTCCGTGGAGCTGCCCATGGCAAACTCGTCCAGATTGGTCTTGCCGACCATCACCGCTCCCGCATCGAAGAGCTTTTGGGTCACGGTGGATTCGTAGGGCGGCACAAAGTTATCCAACATTTTGGACGCGCAGGTGGTGCGAATGCCGCGCGTACACATGTTGTCTTTGATGGCGATCGGGATGCCAGCTAGGGGGCCGATCGACTCGCCCGCTGCAATTTTGGCATCCACACGCTGGGCTTGCTCCAGGGCCAAATCAGCCGTGAGGGTCAAGAAACTCTTCACCCGTGGCTCGGTCTGGGCAATGTGGTCAAGCGCTTCGCGGGCGATCTCGACGGCCGAGCGCTCTTTGCGAACGAGTTGTTGGTGTAGCTCGCGGATGGATGCCATTGGGAATGCTTCAGGATGCGTAGAAAGGCTGCAAAATTCTCAGGCTTTCGGATGGATTAGGCAAGCGGCACAGCGCCCAATTGCATCAATTCGGGTCATCAATTGCGCCATCAACCAGATCTGACTAGGAGGTTAACAAGATCCGCTGGGCAACATTCTGACAATAATCGATGGAAAAAATAGGACGACTGCACAGATGGCCGTCTCTAGGATACCAAACCATTGTTGAACCCCCTGGCCCCAAAGGGGGTTCTGCGGGTGGTTTCTCCATTTCGGCCCCGGGGAAGTGGGCAACCAGGGATCGATCGCCCCGATCTCGCCCCTAGGGAACCTCGCCCCTAGGGAACCATGGGCAGATGCTGCACCCGCGACAGGGTTTGAGCGATCGCCCAAAGGCTATGGCAACTGGGTTCCTGTTCCGGGGGTGCTCCCTTGGCGGAAGGCTTGGGAGAAGGCAGGGCCGCTTGATAGGCCGTGCGCAGTTGCTGGAACACCGCCGCCCGATCGCGCGCCCCCGTGGCATCCAGCCGCACAACCAGCTCTCCGCTGGCCCGCTGCTCAAAAGACTGTAAGCCCAACTGTAAGTCGGGATTCACCGCACTCACGGATTGACAGGCACTCACAAAAGCAGACCAGTCAATTCCCTGGGGGAAAGTCCACTCGATCGCCATCAGCTCGTTGCGAACCGTTTGCTCAAATTCGCCGGGCATGAACGATCGGGTTCCTTCCGGCAGGCGATCGCCCCTCGTCAGGTACAGATAATCGCAAACCGCGTCACTGAGGGACGTTTCAGAATCAATTTCCCAGCCTTGGATGCAAGCCCCCGTCAGCACCGTTCCCATGAACCTTGCGCCCCTTGCTTCCACCTCCGTCAAATCCGCCGAAGACAGATTCGCTCGGGTGAAATCAGCCTTATTCAGCTTGGCTCCCGTCAAGGTCGCACTGGTCAGATTCGCGCCGGTTAACTGGGCACGCCACAGATCCGCCCCAATCAAAATGGCATCGGCAAAACTGCACTGGGCCAAGATGGCATCGCTAAAGTTGGCTTCCAGCAACTTTGATCGACTGAAATCCGTCCGACAAAGCACCGCATCCATAAAACTGGCGCGGCTGAGTTTGGCATCGGCCAAGCTCGCTTCGCTGAGGTCAGCCCCGATAAATTCCGCTTCGATCGGCTTCGATCGCCGCAAATCAGCCTTGCGCAAATTGGTTTCCACCAACTTGGCCCAAATCAAATCCGTATCGACCAAGATCGCTCCCTGCAAATTGGCCCGGGTCAAGTTTGCTTGGCCCAAATCCGCCCCGGTCAGGTTGGCCCCGGTTAAGTCTGCCCCCGAGAGATCTGCCCGAATTAGCTTGGCATGGCTCAGGTTCACCCCCTTGAGATCCACACCGCGCAGATCAATGCCACTGAGGTCGGGTTTCGCCTCCGACTGACGAGAGCGCCAGTGGTTCCAAGCGTTCACCCCTTTTTCCAAATGCACCAGCTCAGAATTAGCCCAGCGCCACTCACGTCTCGCGGTGGCGATCCGTTCAATCAGGGCAAGCCGTGGATTGTCAGTCAAGGTGTCCTCCTCAGTCGGATCATCGTCGATGGCAATTGCAAAAGGATGGGATCGGGGGATTTCAAAGAGATTTCAGGGTTTTGAGGCAAATTTAAACCTCCTGATTCTTTTTCTGTTGTACTTCAGTGCTCCGAGGCGTTGTTGGTGGGTCGGGCCCCTTCAATCGCCAGTCATGGGCGAGGAAATCTGGGCTAGCGCGACTGATCGCGCAAAAGCCGAACAGCACCTAAGCAGTCACTGAGCAGCTACTGAACTGTGATTGAACAGCAATCGCTCAGACCGAGAAATTGCACTAAATTTGGCTGAGGCGGCGATAGACCAATGCCAGCGCATTGGCATCGCCCACATTGCCCGGGAATAAGACCACGGGCAAGTTCGGAAACTGGGGATGATGGTCGGCGGTTTTGACGACGGAAACACCGGGCAAGATCTGGCCTAGCAGTCGAGCCGATCGCAAGGCTAAACCGTCGCTGAGGGTGTCGTTGGAGGTAATGCCCCCTTTGCTAATGAGGTAACCAATATCCTCCGGCAGCCCCCGCTCGATCGCCATCAGCAGGGCTGAGACTGCTTGCCCGAATTCCAAGCGAATGTCCACCGTCTCAAAGGTCAGCTCCTGGCGGCTGGTGTAGATCACAGGTGTTTTACCATCAGCACGCACCCGCTGCACCTCTGTCAACGCGCGATCGCACAGGCTAGCGGCAATGGCAGCGCGATCGGGCCCTTGCAGTTCTGCCACGGGCACTTCAATGCCCACCACCCCCGGCTCCGCCAGCAATTGCTGAAGCTGTTCGGTGGTTTTGCGCACATGGGAACCCACAATCGCCACTCCCGATCGCCCGTCTCGGACATACTGGGCCATGGCTTCAGCGGCCACCGGCTGGGGTGGCAGGGCCGCCAAAGCCGTCAGGATGCTAGCGGCCGATCGAAACAGGAATCGCTTCCCCTGGCTTGCCTGAGACAACAGGGCCGCCGCAAATTGATTTAAATCGGCCTGCATTTCCCCATCCACCACGCAGCATCGATTCCCGGTCAAGGCTTGCAGTCGTTGCTCCAGGGTCAGCCGATCGCCGCGCAAATCGGCCAATTGAAACCGCTCCACCTGGTCTGCGGGAATGCGCCCCGCCGTCTTTTCCGCCACGTAATCCGGCAAGTAGCTGTGGCGATAACCAAACACCGAATCGCGGGCAAATTCCGTCTCGTGGACAGGGGTATCCACACCGTTCACCTTCAGATAATGCACACTGTCGCGGGTGACGCGCCCCCCTTCAAAAAAGGCCGGAACCAGGAAATGAGCATCAAAGGGCCCCAACTCCTCCGCGATCGCGTCAGTCTCCACGGGGTAGTGGCCACGCAGGGTTGAGTCCGATCGGCTCACCACCAGCCAATCCGTCAGCGCCACTTGGGCGATCGCCTGCTTCAAATTACGACAAACCTCCCGCGTCACCGCGTCGGCCGCCTCCGCCGTCAAAGCCCGCGTATTAGTCAGCACAAATACAATTGGCGACGCATCCTCCAACCCCAAACAAAGGGTTTCCACATCCCAACGCATTAACAGCAAGCAACTATGAACCGTCTGGGATCCCGTTGGGTCATCGTCCAAAACAATAATTTTGGGCGCTTTGGTCTGGTCAGAGGGAGAGGCGCTAGACATTGCGGTTCGCTCAGGGAAAATCGCAAGACAACCTTTCTATTTTGCCTGCAATAGTCCTGAAAATCACGCTTTGCAGCAAGATGATGCTAGAGCTTAAATTTCTGAGCTGGTGATTAGCTTTTAATGGGTCTTATTCAATTAACCAATCTGATTGATTAGCAAACTCAGCTTGCCAAGTTTCTGGGAAATGCTGCTTTAGGTAATGCTTGAGATCTTGATTGGCTTCAAGAAATCGTGATTTAAGGCGCTCATAAATCACGAGATCCGGAGTGGGATAGTCACCAGCATTATATTTAGTAAATCCTGAAAACTCATGGGCTGGTAATCCTAGGAATTGCACAACTCGCGCCAGGGTTCCTTGGGGATGCTGGTAGAATTTTTCACTGTTCAGAATCAGCAGTTGATCAGATCCGAAGCGCGATCGCCAAGGTTCGAGCTGCTCGGCGTAGCGTCCCCGAGCCACATAGCTGTAATGCTGATAGGCATAGCTTTGATAGGCTGGATCAGATAGAAAACGATCGGCTTCGCCAGCCAAGCGCTCCGATTCCGCATTCAAAGCCGCTTCCAAGTCCAAAGATTCAAACTGCCACCGCACCTCATGGTAGTAGTGGGATAGGGCGCGATCGGCTGGATTTCGTAATAGAACAATAATTTTTAAGCTTGGATCAAATTCCCAAGCCCGTTGAGCCACCAAAGGATGAAAAATATAGTAGGGACTGGCTTCACCAGTCATTTCATGAGGTTCTGAATTGGCAGGGAACTGTTGCAGATACCAATCAATTCCCTGGTTCCACTGCAAATCGAAGAAATGGACTTCTTTAGTTGCTGCCGATTGAATTTGAGGATGTTGCAGCAAATATTGATACAGAGAAGTGGTTCCTCCCTTTTGCACACCAATAATTAAAAAGCTAGGCTTCATACTAAACTAGTTTCTTGAAACTACTTGTGACTAAAATGGTTGATGAGTTAGGAATTTTTCTGATTTCAACCTGGCAATCAGCTTTGAGTTAATGAATAGACTCTTCAAAGAATTGATTGGTCAAAAATTGATCAAAAATCAACCCAAAACTAGTTAAGCATTAGACCACGTTTAAGCCGTCTTTTAAGCCGTTGCCACCAGGACATTTGTGCCGTTATTCGGGTTGATTCGAGGGTGGTAGACATTTGCTGAAGTTGCATTTGTTGCGCTTGAATTTGCTCTGACTGAGCCGCACAATGTACAAGCAGGCGATCGAGTTCTGCTTTCAGAAACGATTGCGATTGTCGCAACTCAGCTAACTCAGCCAGGTGACTGACTTGGCGATCGCGCAACTGTTGCAGTCGATCGCGCTCTAAGGTTAACGCCTCTTGAGCATCCAACAAATCATTTTGCAGCCGCTCACACTCAATCACCGCCGCTAGTCTTTCCGCCTCCTTGCCCGCAAATACCGCTGGAAAATGTGTTGCGTAAAGCTTGGCATGTTTGGCACAAATATATTCAAACAGGCGCGATCGTTGCTCGGGAATATTGCAACCGCTGACCATCGAAGCCGGGCGACAACGATAGGCAAACCCCACCGCTTCCAAGTGCAAAAACTGCCAGCCCCGTTCAGCAATACTAAGCCAAAAATCCCAGTCTTCATAGCCCAATTGATCGGGAATTTTGGAGTCATAACCGCCAATGTCTGACCAGATTGAGCGACGAAACACCGCACAGGCATCGATCGCATTACCGCGCAGCAGCAAATCCACTGAAAATCGAGGCACTTGCACCAACCCAGATTCGGCTCCAAATCGCTCTAGGTTGCCATAAACGACACCCACTTCCGGATGTTGTTCTAACAGTTCGATCGCCCGAGTCAGGTATGGAAGCTTGACACAATTGTCCGCATCCAAGGGCAAAATATGACAACCTTTTGCTGCTCGAATTCCACAGTTTCTGGCCGCCGATAAACCCTGGTTTTCCTGGTCAATAACTTGATAGCCCTGAGCTTTCAGAACTGAGAGTTGCTCAAGAGTCAGTGGATCCGTTGAGCCATCATTCACAACAATAATTTCCCAATGACTCCCACCACAGCTTTCCACACTGGCGATCGCCTCATTCAGAAATTCGCCATGGTTGTAGCAGGGAATCACCACAGATAACAGCACTGGCTTTTCAACAACCGTAGGAATCACAAATTCCTGTTGAGGCATACCTGAGTTCATGATCTAATCGCCCTACACAAACTTGGCTTTCAGACGTTTCAAAGCTTGCTGTATCCGCCAACCTTTAGATTGCTCAACCGTTTTGAGCTGCGCTCGCATCTGATCTAGTTTTTCCGCAAACTGCTGAGATAGTTGATGCATTTCCTGTTGATGGCGAAAATTATTCTGAATCAAGCAACCATGCAGGGCCAACACAGCACGTTCTGGCGGTACACCGTCATAAATTGGTGGATTGTCATCAATACTGGGCGCAACAGTGACCCAATCCGGCATAGAACTGGATAGATCTGCTGCTTGATCTAAGGCTTTTAAGAGTGAAAAGTATCGCGGCGCAATTGTATAGAGCGATCGCGCCAGCGGGTAATCCCAACCCAAGCTTGCAAACAGTTTAGGGTCAAAAATTTGAGAAAGAACTTCGGGTTCAGCTTGATCTGCTTGAATAGCTAAGTTCAGCTTAGTTTGTAGTAGCTTTAGCCCAGTTTTTGGGTTTTCTAAAAAAGCGTTGACATTAATCAGTAAACTTTGGTCTTGATGTTTTTCATAAAAACGCAGGAGCGATCGATTGTAAATATACCAACTTCGTAGCGCATAATCGGGGTTTGCCACGAATGTTGGATGATTGACTCGCAACACTGAATCTGCCACATCCCAAGGGAATCGATACACCAGCAGATAGCGAGCATTGGGCAATAAATCAGCCCAAAAATCTAAGAGCAGCGTTGTTCTCGGGTCTTTCCATCCCCACAATCCTTGACTCGATCGACTAGCAATTAAAGCTTTAGCATCCGGCAGATAAGCATCCAGATTTTGTAAATTGAGCTGCTCGCTTTCCGTCCAGCCCCAATCTGGCCAACCCAGATCATTCGCAGGCGATCGCTCCTGCAAAATTCGGCGTTGAAATTCTAGAAAATCAATATCCTCAAAATAGCCCTTGGCATTATGAATATCGCCATCTAACAGGCGATCGCCCAAATCTACACCGAGCGCTCCCACTACCGCCGTCATCAGAGAAGTGCCCGATCGATGCATTCCTGCCACAATCAGCGGCATGTTATTGGGCAGTAAATTTTCAGATCCCGAATGAGCCATAACCATTAACAAATAAATCAACAGATGAATCAAAAAAACTATGGCAATGCTTCCAGTAGGATGCAAATTGCCCCATGGGTTAAATGATTCAGAAAAATGTCAATCCTTAAACCAATTAAACCTTCAAAACCCTCACGGTTCTGAAGCCTTGAGCGGCAATGTCACGGCAGATGCAGGCCCCGCATAAACCGTCACATCAGGATCCACTACCCAATCAATAATGCCACTGGCATGGGAAAAATCTTCCACTTGCACCTTAAACATGGCCGCATCAATCCAGCGATCTAAATAACCAAAATGCCCATCAATTGTTCCAGAAACTCCAGCATTCATAAAGTAAGCACCTGCATTTAACAGGCACTTAAATCGAAATTTGACCTTGGCAACCGAGCCAGCTTTCACCTGCTCGATCGCAAAGTTACGCCCCACCAACGATGCGCCACCTAACTCCAAGCCGCTCACAGTTTTAATGAGCATTCCGAAGCGCACTTGCGTCACATCTTGCTCAAATTTCACGGTGTAAGTGTACAGATACTCATCCCGACCAACAAGATAGTTCACCACCTCGCCATTTAAAGTTGTAATTTTTGGATCCTGAATCTTCGCGCCCCGAGAAATATAGGCGATTGTCTGTGGCGGCTGCATCTGAGCATCAAAGTAGGCCTTAAGCCGAGTTGTTCCCAGGTGCTTCTGCGGAGTCCGGGGCGCAACCGGTTGCAGTAGATCCGTTGAAGCTGCCATGCTTTCAATAATAGTCAGTTCTTTGTGGCTAAAAACATTAGCTTCTGAGCCGTTTAAGCGCCGAATTTCTTCTCGTAGCTCCTGAGCTTTATTGGGTGGAGCGTAGCTAAGTTTTTGATACTTATCAACAACTAATTTCGGATTACCATCTAATAGCAATTCACCACGATCTAGCAAGATAGCGCGATCGCACAACTCAATAATTGTCGATGCTCCATGAGAAACAAAGAGAATCGTTCCCCCTGCATCTCGCACTGAATGAATCTTCGCAAAACACTTTCGCTGAAAAGCCTCATCTCCTACAGAGAGAGCTTCATCAACCACCAAAATATCAGGATCCGAATGAATGGCAACGGCAAATGCTAGCCGTACAAACATGCCACTCGAGTAAGTTTTGACTGGCTCATCTAAAAATTCGCCAATATCTGCAAATGCAGCGATTTGGTCAAACTTTGCCTCCACTTCTCGGCGTGACAGACCCAACATTTGGGCATTGAAAAATACATTTTGCCGACCCGTAAATTCTGGGTTAAAGCCGCTTCCTAACTCCAAAAGTGCGGAAATTCGCCCCTGCACTTGCACAGAACCACTGGAGGGCTGCAACGTTCCCACAACCATCTGTAAGGTTGTACTTTTCCCAGAACCGTTTCGGCCCACAATGCCTAAGGTTTGTCCTCGGGGAACCTCAAGGTTGAGATCTTTAACCGCCCAAAACGCATTCGCTTGCTGACGATTTGGTAACAGCAACTCCTTTAGGCGATCGACCGGCTTCGCATACCGCTGAAACGACTTAGAAACACTCTGAAGCGAAATAACAATATCGTTCATTAGGGCTAAGGACAGTCAGACTCCAACCAAGGATAGTTACCAGATCTTCGCACCGCGACACAGATCCGGTAAACCGCGAATTTGCAGGTTCCAAACACCTTAGCAGAAACTACTCAGCATTGATGCATTCACCCGGTCGGATCCAGCATCTCCTAAAGCACATCCGCAAACCCTGGCCGCAACCGGCGATAAACCCAACGCCCCACAACATAAGCCACGAGCGAATAACCAACCGTTGCCAGCCATTCTCCCCAATGCGTGATTTGCCCTGTAATAGCCAGCTCTCGGTAAATTTCAACGACTACCGCAGCCGGATTCAGCCACAACAACCAATCACGCCACTCAGCCGGCACAGCCGAGAGTGGATAAACAATTGGGGTCAAATAAAACAGCATACTCAGCACAACCAGTAAAGACTGTGCTAAATCTCGAATAAAAACCGTTAAGCCAGCAACCAGATAACTCAGCCCGATCGTCAGCAACAGTTGTGGAATCCAAATCAACGGCATCAAAATTAAAGTTAACTGTAGTTCCTGGTGACTTACTGCTAACATCGCCACCAAAAGCAGAAACCCTGCAAAGCTCTCCATAAATGCAGACAGTACAGGAACAAGGGGTAATAACCCCAAAGGAAAAACAACCTTCTTAACTAGATTCGGTTGGGTTAAAACAACCGTAGACGCTTGAACAAGCGCATTCGTAATCGCAGTCCAGGGCAATAGTCCCGCGTAGAGCCATAGACCAAACGTAAAGCTATTTGAATCAACTCCAACGAGATTGAGCTTAACTTTGAGAACAATTGAAAAAACATAGGTATAAATAAAAATTTGGGAAATTTGATGGGCGATCGTCCACAAATTTCCCAAACTTGATCCTTTATATTTAGCCTCCAAGTCTCGAACAACTAGAGCACGCAACAACCCTAATTGCTTAACTTGCTGATCGCTGAGTAATAACATTATCAATCATCTCTGAACAACACAGACCGGGACTGCTACAGCCTACGGTACAGACTAGCTCAGTTTATTTTCTTATTAAAGAGAACCAAGAAAGTCTCAAAATTGGTCAAATCTCATCATTCATTAAACATCGCTAAAAAAGGGAAGGGGTTCTAGGTAATAACCTAGAAACCCCCTCCCCTCTCTTCAATTATTAACCTGGCATCGAGCTATTTTCGCAGGGGGCTACCCCCCAACTATCGTCGCCGTAACAGCGTTTCACAACCGAGTTC